>NZ_JAPSIW010000665.1 GCF_031178505.1 Streptomyces sp.
GTGGACGCGGTGCTCGTGCTGCCGTTCACCGCCGAGTTCTCGCAGCTGTCCCCGGCGGACTTCGTCGTCAAGGTGCTCGTCGACAAGCTGCACGCCAAGGCCGTCATCGAGGGCCCGAACTTCCGCTTCGGCCACCGGGCCGCCGGGAACGTCGACCTCCTCGCCGAGCTCGGCACCACCTACGACTACGAGGTCGAGGTCATCGACCTGTTCGTCTGCGGCGAGGCGGGAGACGGGGAGCCCTTCTCCTCGACGCTCACCCGCCGGCTCGTCGCCGAGGGCGACATGGCGGGAGCCGCCGAGGTCCTCGGCCGCCCGCACCGCGTCGAGGGCGTCGTCGTCCGCGGCGCCCAGCGGGGCCGCGAGCTCGGCTTCCCCACGGCCAACGTGGAGACCCTGCCGCACACGGCGATCCCGGCCGACGGCGTCTACGCGGGCTGGCTGACGGCGGCGGGGGAGCGGATGCCGGCGGCCATCTCGGTCGGCACCAACCCGCAGTTCGACGGCAAGGAGCGGACGGTCGAGGCGTACGCGATCGACCGCGAGGGCCTGGACCTGTACGGCCTCCACGTGGCCGTGGACTTCCTCGCCTACGTGCGCGGGATGCTCAAGTTCGACACCCTCGACGACCTGCTGCGGGCGATGGCCGCCGACGTGGAGACCTGCCGCGCGCTGACGCGGACGTACGACCACGAGCACGGCCACTGAGCCGCCCCCCGTGGGGGACGGCTCAGTGGCCGGGGCCCGTCACCAGGTGACCAGCAGCTCCTTCGGACCGCGGATCAGCCCCTTGGACTGCCACACCACGCCCTCGGGGCCGTCCGCGAGCCGCAGCTCCGGATAGCGGCGCAGCAGCGTCCCCAGCATCACCTCGGACTCCATCCGCGTGAGCATCGCGCCCATGCAGTGGTGCGGGCCGTGCCCGAACGACACATGGCCGGTGCCCGTCCGGTCGAAGTCGATCTCGTCCGGGTCCTCGAAGACCTCCGGGTCCCGGTTGGCCGCCACGTACGAGGCGTACACCGCCTCACCCGCCCGGATCAGCACCCCGCCGACCTCGACGTCCTCCGTCGCGATCCGCGGCAGCCCGACCCCGTTGCGGTGCGGGATCCAGCGCAGCAGCTCGTCCACCGCCTGCGGCAGCAGTTCCGGCTCGGCGCGCAGCCGGGCCTCCAGATCCGGACGGGTGAGCAGCACGTACACCATGTTGGCGCTGTTGTTGCGGACCGCGTGCGCGCCGCTGATCAGGATCGCCATGGCGAGCGAGACGGCCTCGTCGGCGGTGATCCGGCCCTCGGCCAGGGCCTCGGCGAGTTCCCCGGCGAGGTCGTCCGAGGGCTCCGCGCTCCGCCGTTCGAGCAGCCGCGTGATGTAGCCGTGGATCTGCGCCTTGGCCGCCCGGCTGCTCTCCGGACCGGGGCCGGAGGACAGGATCAGGTCGGGCCAGGAGGCCAGCTCCGCCCGGTCCTCCTCCGGAATGCCGAGGAGGTCGCACACGACCGACATGGGCAGCGGCCCGTGCAGGTGCTTCATCAGATCGGCCGGACGGCCCGCCTCCTCCATCGCGTCGAGGAGCCGGTCGCAGCTCGCCTGCGCCAGCGGGCGCAGCCGCTTGGTGCTCTGCCCGGTGAACGTTTTGGTCACCGCCTTGCGCAGTCGGGTGTGGTACGGCGGATCGGCGTAGTTCAGGGCCGCCTTCGAGGCCACCATGTGGCCGGTCATCTTCGTCACCTGGCGGTCGAGCAGGGCCGTCCGGCTGAACCGGGGGTCGGAGGTCACCGACCGGACGTCCTCGTACCGGGTGACGAGCCAGGCCTCGTTCTCCGCGGCGAACGGCAGCCGGATACGGGCGATGGGCTCCTCGGCGAGGAGTTCGGTGAGCAGCGGGTCGAAGTCGAGGGCCGGCAGGTCCTCGACGGCCCAGACGCGGGCGGGCCGCGGGGCGGCCGTCGGTTCGGAGGTCATGGGAACGGTGTTCCCGGCCGCCGGGAGCCGTGACACGCGGGCGTCCGACAGCCCCCTGAACGGAGCATTCCGTCGGCCCGGCCCTCTTCACCCTCCGTGACCGGTCTGTCGCAGTCGCGGTTGCGGGGTGGCGATCACCGGGTGACGGTGGGCGCAGTTCACGCGAACCAGACGAAGGAGCGAGTGTCGTGGTGACCCTGTGCAAGCCCGCGGTGTCCGTGCCCGAGCACGTGATCACGATGGAGGAGACGCTCGAACTCGCCCGCTCACGCCATGCGGACCACCCCCAGCTGGGACTGGCGCTACGGCTGATCGGGAACACCGGGGTCGCCAAGCGGCACATCGTGCAGCCCATCGAGGAGACGCTGAAGCATCCCGGCTTCGAGGAACGCAACACGCTGTACGAGGCGGAGGCGAAGGCCCGGGTGCCGGCCGTCGTGGAGGAGGCCCTCGGCAACGCGGGGCTGCGTCCGGCGGACATCGACATGATCGTCTACGTGTCGTGCACGGGCTTCATGATGCCCTCGCTCACGGCCTGGCTGATCAACACCATGGGCTTCCCCAGCCACACCCGTCAGCTGCCCATCGCCCAGCTCGGCTGCGCCGCCGGCGGAGCCGCCATCAACCGGGCGCACGACTTCTGCACCGCCTACCCGGAGGCCAACGTCCTCATCGTGGCCTGCGAGTTCTGCTCGCTGTGCTACCAGCCCACCGACCTCGGCGTCGGCTCGCTGCTCTCCAACGGCCTCTTCGGCGACGCCGTCGCCGCGGCGGTGGTCCGCGGCCAGGGCGGCACCGGCATCGCCCTGGAGCGCAACAACTCCCACCTCGTGCCCGACACCGAGGACTGGATCGCCTACAGCGTCCGCGCCACCGGCTTCCACTTCCTCCTCGACAAGCGCGTCCCCACCACGATGGAGCCGCTGGCCCCCGCACTGCGCGAGATCGCCGGTGCGCACGGCTGGGACGCGGGGAACCTGGACTTCTACATCATCCACGCGGGCGGCCCCCGCATCCTCGACGACCTCAGCCTCTTCCTCGAAGTGCCGCCGGAGTCCTTCCGGTTCAGCCGTGCCACGCTGACGGAGTACGGCAACATCGCGAGCGCCGTCGTCCTGGACGCGGTCCGGCGCCTCTTCGAGGAGGGCGGGCAGCCCGAGGGCGCGCGCGGCATCCTCGCCGGCTTCGGACCCGGCATCACCGCCGAGATGTGCCTCGGCCGGTGGACCAACGCCGCCCGGGAGCCCGAGCCGCGGCTCGACGCACGGCGGATCGTCGGCTACGCGCCCGCGATGCGTCCGGCCCGCAGCACCACCGCCTGACCGGCCCGGGCGCACGCCCGTACGGAGGCGTGACCGGCCCGCTCCCCCCCGGGACCCCGGCGCGCCCTCCCGTACGAAGAGGCGCAGCCGGCCGTCCCGACCCGGCGCACCCGCCGGGCACAGACCTTCCTCCCCATCCGAGTCACCGTCACGGATCCACCCCCAGCACAGGAGAGCCGTATGACCAGCACGCCACCTGCCCGCCGCGGGACCCGCCCGCGCCTCCGTGTCCGCCGGGCCGCCGCCGCCCTGACCGCGCTCCTCGCCGGCGCGGCCACCGCCTCCCTCGCCGGGGCCCCCGCCCAGGCGGCCGGCGCCCCCGACCGGGCCCGCGTCCCCATGCACCAGTGCTGGGTGAACGACGTGGCGGCGCCGCCCGGTGACACCGTCAGCGGCACCAACGGTGACGACCACATCTTCTGCGACAGCGACCTGGAGAACGTCACCGTCTCGGGCGCCGGCGGCAACGACATGATCGAGGTCCGGGGTCTGGTCATCGACTCGGCCATCATGGGCGGCGAGGGCGACGACGTCATCCGCGCCAAGCACCTGGTCCCGCAGAAGGCCTCCAGCATGGTGCGGGGCAACCGCGGCAACGACGTCATCAAGGTCGCCACCGTCTCCGGTGACGGCGCGGAACGCGGTGCCGTGGTGCACGGTGACGACGGCAACGACAAGA
>NZ_JAPSIW010000666.1 GCF_031178505.1 Streptomyces sp.
TACGCCGATCCGCTCCTGCTGCCGATCGCCGTCCTCCTCAACGGCCTCGGCCTGGTCCTCATCTACCGCCTCGACCTGGAGACCCCGCACGACCGGGCGGCGGCGCCCCAGCTGGTCTGGTCGACGCTCGGGGTGGCGCTGTTCATCGTGGTGGTGCTGCTGCTGCGGGACCACCGGACGCTCCAGGGGTACGCGTACGTGTCGGTGGCCGCCGCCCTGGCGCTGATGATCCTGCCGATCTTCTTCCCCGCCGTGAACGGCGCCCGGATCTGGATCCGGATCGGCGGGCTGTCCTTCCAGCCCGGTGAGTTCGCGAAGATCCTGCTGGCGGTGTTCTTCGCCGCGTATCTGGCCGCCAACCGCCACGCGCTCGCCTACACCGGCCGCCGGTTCCGGCAGCTGCGGTTCCCCACCTGGCGGGTGCTGGGGCCGATCGTGGCGATCTGGGTGCTCAGCGTCGGCGTCCTCGTCCTGGAACGGGACCTCGGCACCTCGCTCCTCTTCTTCGGACTGTTCGTGATCATGCTGTACGTGGCGACGGGCCGGACCGGCTGGATCGCGATCGGCCTGGTCCTCGCCTCCGCCGGGGCCTTCCTCATCGGCTCGGTGGAACCGCACGTGCACAGCCGGGTGGAGGACTGGCTCGACCCCTTCGCCTCGATCCGCGCGGGCGAGGGACCGGGGCAACTGGCCCAGTCCCTGTTCTCCTTCGCGGCCGGCGGGATGCTCGGCACGGGGCTCGGGCTCGGCCACTCCGTCCTGATCGGCTTCGCGACCAAGTCCGACTTCATCCTCGCCACGGCCGGGGAGGAACTGGGGCTCCTCGGCCTCACCGCCCTCTTCGTCCTCTACGCGCTGCTCGTCGGCCGCGGTTTCCAGGCCGGCCTGTCGCTGCGCGACGCCTTCGGCCGGCTCCTGGCGACCGGGCTCGCCTCGATCGTCGCGCTCCAGGTGTTCGTGATCGCCGGCGGGGTGATGGGGCTGATCCCGCTGACCGGCATGGCGATGCCGTTCCTGGCGCAGGGCGGTTCGTCGGTGGTGACCAACTGGATGATCGTGGCGCTCCTGATCCGGGTCAGCGACTCGGCGCGCGCCCCGCTGCCCGAGGCGGCGGAGACGGACCCGGTCGCACCGGTGCGGGAGGGCGTGCGGTGATCCGGTACATCCGGCGGGCGGCGGTGCTCTGTCTCCTCCTCCTCGTCGCGCTGCTGGTGAACGCGGCCCGGGTGATGGTCTTCGAGGCGGCGGAGCTGGACGGCAACCCGGCCAACCGGCGGATCGCCATCCAGCGCTACGCGCAGCCGCGCGGGGAGATCGTCGTGGACGGCCGCCCGGTGACGGGCTCCCGCGACAGCGGGCAGCAGCTGCGCTGGGAGCGGACGTACCGCGAGGGGCCGATGTACGCCCCGCTGACCGGTTACGCCTCGCAGACGTACGGCACCACGCTGGTCGAGCACGCGGAGGACGCCGTCCTGGCCGGTACGGATCCGATGCTGGCGCCGCTGCCTCTGTGGAACGACCCGCGGCGGGGCCGGCGGCCGGGCGGGGACGTGATCACGACGATCCGCTCCTCGATGCAGGCGGCGGCCTTCCGGGGGCTCGCCGGCAAGCGGGGCGCGGTGGTGGCCCTGGAGCCGCACAGTGGCCGGATCCTGGCGCTGGTCAGTTCGCCCTCGTACGACCCGGGGGTCCTGTCGGGGACGGGCCGGGCGGTCAAGGACGCCTGGCGGCGGCTGAATTCCTCGCCGAACCAGCCGATGCTGAACCGGGCGCTGCGCCAGACGTACCCGCCGGGCTCCACCTTCAAGATCGTGACGGCGGCGGCCGCGCTCGACGCGGGGGCGGTACGGGACGTGGAGGCGCCCACGGACACCCCGGACCCCTTCGTGCTCCCGGGCACCCGGCAGGTGCTGCCCAACGAGGCGAAGGGGTGCGGGGACGCGTCGCTGGCGTACGCGATCCAGTGGTCGTGCAACACGGTGATGGCCGGGCTCGGGGTGGAGGTGGGCGCGGCCGGGATGGTGGAGGCGGTCGAACGCTTCGGCTTCAACGACACCGGGCTGCGCGTGCCGTCCTGGGTGGCGCGGTCGAACTTCGACCGGGGGATGAGCCCGGACCAGCTGGCGCTCTCCTCGATCGGGCAGTTCGACACCACGGCGACGCCGCTGCAGATGGCGATGGTGGCGGCGGCGGTGGCGAACCACGGCGAGATCGCCTACCCGTACCTGGTCGACCGGACGACGACCTCCGGCGGGACGACCGTGGGCCGGACGGCGCGCCGCACCTACCGGCAGGCGATGACCCCGTCGACGGCCGTCCAGCTCCAGCGGCTGATGGTCCGGGCGGTGGAGGAGGGGACCGGGGGCAACGCGGCGATCCCCGGGGCCCGGGTCGGCGGCAAGACCGGCACGGCGCAGCACGGGTTCGGCAACACCGGGACGCCGTACGCCTGGTTCATCGCCTGGGCGCAGGCCCTGGACGCGGCGCAGCCGGCGGTGGCGGTCGCGGTCGTCGTGGAGGACGCCGAGGCCTCCCGGACGGACATCAGCGGCGGCGGCAGCGCGGCCCCGGTCGCCCGGGCGGTGATGGCGGAGGCGCTGCGCCTGGAGGCGGAGGCCCGGAGGTGACCGGGACGCGGGCAGCGCCTCCGCGGCGGGCGGCTTCCCCGGCGCGGACCGGTCGTGAGCCGTGTCCGGCACGCGGGTGCGGGCGGTCCGGGGGCGCCGGCGGTCCGGCGCCCCCGGACCGGCCTAGGGCCGGACGTACGGCCGCGTCATGACCTCCATGTTGTGGCCGTCCGGGTCGGCGAAGTAGGCGCCGCGGCCTCCGAAGAGGCGGTTGATCCGGCCGGGTTCGGCGTGGGCGGGGTCGGCGTAGTAGGTGACCCCGACCGCGTCCAGGCGGGCGATGACGCCGTCGAACCGTTCCTCGGGGACGAGGAAGGCGTAGTGCTGGGACTGGATCGGCTCCTTCCTCTGCTCGTAGTAGTCGAGCGTCACGCCGTTGTCGAGGTCGAGGGGCAGGAACGGGCCGAAGGGGGCGCCGACCCGCAGGCCCAGGACCGCCGCGAGGAACTCGGCGGACAGGTACCGGTCGCTCGCGTGGACGACGGTGTGGTTCAGCTGGACGCCGGCGGAGGGCGGCTCGGGCGCGTGCGGATGCGGTGGGTGAAGGGACATGGGTGAGGTGTCTCCGGTCGTGTGATGTGCGGGGAAGGGCGCCCGGGGCGCGGGCCGCGAAGACGCGGAGAAGGAGGGCGGGCCTCTCGCCCGCCCCGGCCTCACGCCGGAGCCGGGACCCTCACTCGTGCGTGGCCCATGGCCGACCCGGCAGTCACCCGCCCGACCCTAGTGACCGGCCCGGGCGGGGGCAACATCGTTTCCCGGTCCGCGCCGGGCGGGACCGGGCCGCCGCCGGGTAGGCCGGGGCGCCCCGCGCTACTCCGCCGCCGCGCCCCGGGCGATCGCCTCCTCCACCTCCGCCACCCGCTCGCGCTCCTCCCGCGCGAAACGCTCCGCGTCCAGCCGTTCCGCGATCTCCTCGTCCTGGGCCATGAGGAGGTCCAGGTTGGAGTCGCCGAGCTCGAAGACGCCCATGTCCAGGTAGGCCTTCTGGAGCCGCTCGCCCCACAGGCCGATGTCCTTCACGCAGGGGACGATGCGGCTGAAGAGGAGCTTGCGGAAGAGGTGCAGGAAGGCGCTCCGTTCGCTCATCTCCTCGGCCTCCTTCTTCGGGATGCCGAAGTTCTCCAGGACCTCGACCCCGCGCAGCCGGTCGCGCATGAGGTAACAGCCCTCGATGACGAACTCCTCGCGCTCGCGCAGTTCGGCGTCGGTGAGCTGCTTGTAGTAGTCACGCAGGGCCATCCGGCCGAAGGCCACGTGCCGGGCCTCGTCCTGCATGACGTAGGCGAGGATCTGCTTGGGCAGCGGCTTGTCGGTGGTGTCGCGGATCATGCCGAAGGC
>NZ_JAPSIW010000667.1 GCF_031178505.1 Streptomyces sp.
CCCTGGCCGCCGCGATCGCGGCCACGGCGGCCCTGGTCGAGCTCGACCTCGTGGTGATCGGCGGCGGCGTGGCGCAGTCCGGTGAGACGCTCTTCGGACCGCTCCGTCGCCACCTCGCCGACCACGCCGTCCTCGCCTTCACCCGGGACCTGACGGTCGCGCCGGCGGCACTCGCCCTCGACGCCGGGCTGATCGGAGCGGCGGCCGCCGCCGGAGCGGCCGGTCCGCCCCGCGAGGCCCTTCCCGCGGAAACGGCTCCCGAAGGTCCCTTCCCCCGCCCGGCGGCCGAGCCCGCGGCGGAAAGGAACATGCTCACTTAACCGGTTATGTTCCGGCTGTTGTTTTCCTCTCCTTCCCCCTCTAGCCTCGTCATCGGTCGCCGGCCCCGCGCGTCCTCCCCGCCACCCACGCGAGGAGAGAAGGCGAACCCTGGCCGGCCGTCCTTTCTCCCGCCACCCGGTGAAAGAGCCGCAGCACCACACCGGGCGGTGGGAGCCTCCGGCTCCCCTCGCCGCGCCCATCGGCGCGCCGTCCCAGGGGGCCGGCCGCACCGCACCCTCCATGTCAGGCAGGCCCGCACGCCCCGGCCCGCGTACGTCCGGCAGGCCCACGCCCCGGCGCGCACGTCCCGGGCGGTCGAGCCACCGAGTTGGGAGCACCCCACATGAAGAGAACATCGGCCCTCGCGGCGGGAGCACTGCTCGCCGTCGCCGCCACGACGCTCACCACCCCCGCCACGGCCCGCACGGCGGAGGCGCCCGCCCCCGGCTTCCACGTCTCGGACGGCCGCCTCCTCGACGCCAACGGCACCGACTTCGTCCTCCGGGGCGTCAACCACGCCCACACCTGGTATCCCGCCACGACGGCCAAGGCCCTCCGCGATCTCAAGGCGCTCGGCGCGAACTCGGCCCGCGTCGTACTCAGCACCGGCGACCGCTGGACGAAGAACGACACCGCCGACGTCGCGAACGTCGTCGCCGGGTGCAAGGCGAACCGGCTCGTCTGCGTCCTGGAGGCCCACGACACCACCGGCTACGGCGAACAGGCCGGCGCCGTCTCCCTCTCCGAGGCCGTCGACTACTGGCTGGAGGTCGCCGACGCGCTCAAGGGCCAGGAGAAGTACGTCATCGTGAACCTCGGCAACGAACCGCACGGCAACACCGGGCACAGCGCCTGGACCGAGGACACCAAGAACGCCCTCACCCGCATGCGCGCCGCCGGCTTCGACCACACGCTGATGGTGGACGCCCCCAACTGGGGCCAGGACTGGTCGAACACCATGCGGGACGACGCGCCGGCGGTGTTCGCCGCCGACCCCGACCGCAACACGGTCTTCTCCGTCCACATGTACGGCGTGTACGACACGGCCGCCGAGGTGCAGGCCTACCTGAACAGCTTCGTCACCCGCCGACTCCCCGTCGTGGTCGGCGAGTTCGGCCACGACCACTCGGACGGCAACCCCGACGAGGACGCCATCATGGCCGCCGCACGGCACCTCGGCCTCGGCTACCTCGGCTGGTCGTGGAGCGGCAACGGCGGGGGAGTGGAGTACCTCGACCTCGCCACCGGCTTCGACCCGGCCCGCCTCACCCCCTGGGGAGAGCGCCTGTTCCACGGCGCCGACGGCATCCGGCAGACCTCCCGCGAGGCGAGTGTCTACGGGGACACCGGGGGTACCGACACCCGTCCGCCGTCCGCCCCCGGCACACCCACGGCGTCCGACGTGACCGCCACCGGCGCCCGGCTGACCTGGCCCGCCGCCACCGACGACACCGGCGTCACCGGCTACGACGTCGTCCGCCTCGACGGCACGAGGGAGACCGCCGTCACCAGCACCACGGCGACCGGCGCCACGCTCACCGGTCTGACGCCCTCGACGACCCACACCTTCGCCGTGTACGCGCGCGACGCCGCCGGCAACCGCTCGCCCCGCTCCGCCGCCGTCACCCTCACCACCGCCCCCGGACCCGCCACCGGCACCTGCGCCGTCGCCTACCGGCTCCAGGACTGGGGAACCGGCTTCAACGCCGACGTCACCGTGCGCAACACCGGAACCCAGGCCATCAGGGGCTGGCGGCTCGACTTCGCCTTCCCCGGCGGCCAGACGGTCCAGTCCGCCTGGAACGCCAAGGTCGTCCAGAACGGCAACCAGGTGTCCGCCACCCACGAGCCCTGGACCGAGACCATCCCGCCCGGCGGCAGCGTGAGCTTCGGCCTGAGCGCCTCGTCCACCGGCGGCAACGGCGTCCCCGCCACCTTCACCCTCAACGGCGTGGCCTGCGCCAGGAACTGACCGCTCGGCCCGGCAGCGCCCGGCACGGGAGGGGCCGTACCCCGACCGGGGTACGGCCCCTCCCGCTCACACACCGCGCGCCGGCCGGGGCGGGCCCGTGGATCCGCGTGGGGTCAGGGACGGCGTCGGCACCTGGAGCGCCCCGCTCCGCGTCCCCTCGATCACCTCGAAGAGGGCCCGCGCGACCTCCTGGCCGAAGCGGTGCACGTCATGGCTCATGGCCGACAGGGGCGGGTGCGTGAGCCGGCACAGCTGCGAGTCGTCCCAGGCCAGCAGCGACACGTCGTCGGGCACGGCGAGCCCCATCTCCGCGGCCACGGCGGCGCCCGCCACGGCCATGATGTCGTTGTCGTACACGATGGCGGTCGGACGGTCCCGTGCCATCAGCAGCCCGCGGGTCGCCCGGGCCCCCTCCTCGCCCGCGAATCCCGTCGCCACCTGCCGGCGGCCGTCGAGGCCCAGCTCCGCCATGGTGGCCTCGAAGGCCCGCGCCCGGATCGCGCTGTGCCCGAGCCCCGCGGGGCCCCCGACCCGGGCGATCCGCCGGTGGCCGAGCGCCGCCAGGTAGCGCACCGCGTCCGCGGCCGCCGTGGCGTCGTCCGTCCACACCGAGGGAAAACCCCCGGTCAGCGACGGATGTCCGACGGCGACCGCGGGCAGCCCGAGCGCCCGCAGCGCGGGGATCCGGGGATCCTCCTGGTGGAAGTCCACCAGGATCCCGCCCCCGATCGTTCTGCCGCGCCACCACTCCTCGTACACGGCGACCTCCTCGCCGAGGTCCCTGACCAGCCGGAGCAGCAGCGCGTGCGCCCGCTCCGTCAGGACGCTCTCGATCCCCGAGACGAACTCCATGTAGAAGGGCTCGAGTCCGAGCAGGCGGGCCGGCCGGCAGATCACCAGGCCCACGATGCCGGCCCGCCGGCCGGAGAGGCTCCGCGCCGACTGGTGCGGAGCCCATCCCAGCTCCCGGGCGACCTGGAAGATCCGCTCCCGGGTCGCCCGGGAGACCCCCGGGCGGTCGTTGAACGCCATCGACACGGCGCCCTTGGACACCCCGGCCCGGGCCGCCACGTCGTTGATGGTGACGCGAGGAGCGGGAGCGCTCACCGAGGGGCCACGCAGAACAGGGCCGCACGGACCTGCTCGAGGGTGACGTCCCCGCAGCCGCTCACCCGGATCCTGGCCTCCTCCCCGGGAAGCAGGGTCAGCAGCCCCCGGTCCGCCGTCGCCCCGGCGCCGAGCCGGTCGGCCTGCAGGAGGAGATCCCTCACCAGGGTCCGCGCCGTCACCACCACGTCGAAGGGTGTGGCCTGTCCGGCACGGGTCCCCGCGTCACCGTCCGCGCCGGCCACGGTCTCCAGCCGGAGGCCGTAGTCGGCCGGCGGATAGGCGAACTCCCGGTCGGTGACGGGGAAGTGCACCGCGCGCAGGCCGTCCGCGTCGACCACGAGGAACTCCTCGGCCGACCCGGGCGCGGGCAGCAGCTCCGTCGGGAGAACCGGCCGGGCGACCGACCGTGGCGCGACCTCCACCGGGATGCCGGCCTTCGCCAGGACGGTGCCGTCCGCGCGCAGCCGGCGCACTCCGACGGTCGTGTGCCAGGGCGTGCCCGCCTGGTTGTCGACGGCGAGCACCGGGCCGTCCT
>NZ_JAPSIW010000668.1 GCF_031178505.1 Streptomyces sp.
GCGAGGATGGCTTTGCCCGCGGCGCCCGCGGCGAGAGGGACATCCGATCCGGTGGGCAGGTCGTAGTGGATCGGTTTGCTTCCCGGTACTACGGCGGTCATGCGTGCCGTCCGGGTGGCCGGGTCGTACTCGGCCAGGCCGATGGTCTCTCCGGTCTGCTGTGCCAGGTCCCGCAGCGCTGGGAAGACGATCGGGGTGATGGAGTGGAGCGGACCGAGTGCGGCTGCCCAGCGCAGTAGCAGCGGCCCGGCCACGGCGTGCTCCTCGTGGGTGGTGGCGAGCCCTGTGGCGAGTGCGGTGTCGAGGAGCCGGGCGGCGGTCGCAGGGTTCCCTTGCAGTACGCGAGCCAGCGCCCGTCCACCCAGCGGCAGAGGTTGTGAAGCGGTGAGCGCGGAGAGCAGACGCTCGATGCGAACGGTGGCCGAACCGCCGTCCTCGGCGGGACTCGGGCTGGTGGGGGTCGCTCGGCCGTGTTCGGGTGCCGGCCGGGGCGGTGGTGCGGTCAGGCTGCCGACCTTGCGGGCGGTTTGGCGGACGAGGGGGGCGAAGCGTTCAAGGTCGGCGTGACGGGTCTCGTGCCGTGGGCGGGTGGCGGAAATCGCTCCCAGCAGGCCCGCCGCGTGGAACGGGGCGGCGACTCCGGCGGCCAGGGCGACGTGTTGTCCGATGCTGATCGTCACACCGTCCTCGCGCGCCTGGTGCAGGAGACGCTCCAGTTCCGCGACGTCGGTGACGGTGTCCGGCGTGTGCGCGACCAGATCGAGGCGGGCGAGGACGTCGGGGCCGAGTTCGGCGAGCATGGCACGGCCGGCCGCGCCGGCGTGCAGGGGGATCACGGCGCCGGGGTCGAGCCGGTAGCGGACGGGACCGTCCGGAATCGCGGACAGGGCGACGAAGCCCTCCGTGCGAACGGGGTCGTACAAGGACAACAGGATGGTGGCGTCGCAGGCCCGGGCGAGTTCCTCGGCCAGTGGACGAGCCTGGCCGAGCAGCGGGTGCGAGCGGTGGAGCCGGTCCGCGAGGACGCGTAGCCGGGGTCCGCAGGCGTAGGTGGCATTCACCGTCTGCGCCGCCAGGTCGCGCTCGGTGAGCGCGTGGAGGGTCCGGTGGACCGTGCTGCGGCTGAGGTCGAGCTCTTCGGCCAGCTCGCGCACGCCCCAGGGCAGCTCCGGTGGCCGACGGGTGAGGGCGTCGAGGGTGACGACGATGCGTTCGTTGACGGCCGATCCACTGCTCACAGCGACCACCGCCAGGCGTGACTCGTCGACTCGCTCCACAGCGACGCGAGCATGCGCGGACGCTTCATCCTCCGCCTTCCCCCTGCCGTTTCTCACCTGGTCGGCCACTGTACGTGGCGCCTTTCGAAGCGGGCGCCCCGCTGCTGTCGCCGGTCGCTCGCGGTGGCTGTCGGTGCCGTCCGCGTTTCGAGCGGGACGCGTCCGAGGGTTGACAGCAGGCGAAGACCGGCCAGACACTCACCGAACAGTTTACAGGACGCTGTCCCATTTTTTGCACAGCGAGGTGCGAGATGTCAGTCCCCACGGACACTGCAGAGGTGACCCCCGTCACCGACGAACGCCGCCGCAAAGCGAAGAAGGCCACCGCCGTGGCCGCCTTCGGCACGTTCATCGAGTACTACGACTTCAGCGTCTACGGCTATGTCGCCGCGACCCTGTCGATCGTCTTCTTCCCCAGCGACAACCCGACCGTCGGCCTGCTCAACACTTTCCTGGTCTTCGGCTCGGCCTTCGCCGTCCGCCCGCTGGGCGCCCTGTTCTTCGGTCGACTCGGCGACCGCGCCGGCCGCCGGGTCAGCCTGGTCGCAAGTATCGGCCTGATGAGCCTGGCCGCCGCCCTGACCGGACTGCTGCCCGGTTACGCCACCATCGGCGTCGCCGCGCCGATCCTGTTGATCGTCCTGCGCATGCTGCAGGGCTTCTCCACCGGCGGCGAGATCGGCGGTGCGGCCAGCTACATCCGGGAATGGGCGCCCAAGGAGCGGCGCTCGCTGTACATCTCGTTCATCCCCGGCGTCGCGGTGTTCGGCAAGGCGTGCGCGGCGGGCATGGCGGCGCTGGCCGCCTCGTTCGTGCCGGAAGAGTCGATGGAGGCATGGGGCTGGCGCCTGCCGTTCCTTCTCGCGGTCCCGCTGGGCCTGCTGTGTCTGTACCTGCGGCTGAAGATCGAGGACACCCCCGAGTTCCGCGATGCCGAGCCCGCTGACCGCAGTGACCGCAAGCCGCTGAAGGAACTGACGGCCGGATACCGCGGCCCACTGGCCAAGGTCATGGCGATCTCCACGGTGCAGAACGTCGGTACATACGTCGGCACTGTCTTCGTCGCCTCGTACCTGAGCACCGTCCTGGACTTCAGCGAGAGCCAGGCCGCGACCATCGTGCTGCTCGCCGTTCTCACGGCCGCCGTGTTCATCCCCCTGTGCGGCCAGCTCGGCTCACGACTGGGCGGCAAGCGCGTCCTGATCGTCTCCTACGTCGCCTACATCGCCGTCACGATCCCCTCGTTCTGGCTCATGGGCCGCGGCTCGGTGGGCCTGGCCATCGTCGGCCTGATCCTCGGCATGGTCCCGTACGCCCTCTGCCAGGCCGGCACCTACGCGGTCATGCCGGAGTTCTTCCCCGTCCAGGTCCGTAACACCGGTGTCGCCTTCGGCCACAGCATCGGCGCTGTCATCGGCGGCGGAGCCGGACCCTACGTCAGTACCTGGCTCATCGACTCCACCGGCAGCACCTTCGTGCCCGCCTACATCCTCGTCTTCTTCGGCCTGTTCGGCCTCGGTATCGCTCTCGGCGCGGTACGCCGCAGCGCCTCCGACGACCACCTCTACGCCTGACCCGCACGACCCGACCGAACGGACCAGACACGCATGCCGTCGTTCTACGTCTCCGACGCCATCCACCCCCAGGTGCTGGACACCCTGCACGAGATGGGCGAAGTCCACCTCGGCTACGGCCCCACGGCCACCCCCTACGCTGCCGTCCAGAACAGCGTGGACGCCGTCATGCTGCGCGCCGAGCGGTTCACCGCCGACAAGATCCAGGCATCCCCCCGCCTGAAGATCATCGCCCGGCACGGGGTGGGCACCGACAACGTCGACATCCAGGCCGCCACCGACGCCGGCGTCTGGGTCACCGTCACCCCCGGCAGCAACGCCCGGTCCGTCGCCGAGCACGTCTTCGCGCTCGCCCTGGCCCTCGCCCGCCGCGTCCCGGCCGCCACAGCAGGTACCGTCGCCGGCCAGTGGGCCGCCATCAAGCCCGTGCTCACCGGGATCGAGCTGCACGGCCGCACATTGGGCCTGCTCGGCTTCGGCCGCATCGCCTCACTGACCGCGGGCATCGCCCGCGGCTTCGGCATGCCTGTTCTCGTCTCCGACCCCTACGTCGCCCCGGACACCGTGGAGCAGTACGGCGCCCGGCTCGTCCTCCTCGACGACCTCATCGCCCAGTGCGACGTACTGAGCCTGCACGCCCCGCTCACCGCAGCGACCAAACACATCATCGACGCTGCGGCCATCGCCCGGATGCGCCCGGGAGCAGTACTGATCAACACCGCCCGCGGCGGACTCGTCGATGAGACCGCCGTTCTGGCGGGGCTCGAGTCCGGCCACCTGGGCGGAGCAGCCCTCGATGTCCTCGACGGCGAGTCGACCGACATGCAGGACCCCCTCCCGCACAGTCCGGAACTCGCGGCCCGGCTCGGCAGCCTGGACAACCTGATCGTCACGCCGCACATCGCCGGGCAGACCAGCCAGTCGCTGCTGGCCGCGGGCACCCAGGCCCTCGCCTGCATCCAGCAGGCCCTCGCAGGCCAGGACCCGGAGCACGCCGTCAACACCGTCAGCGCCGCAGCCTGATCCCCGCCCCTCACCTTCCCGGAGACGAGAACGCCTTGTTCATCAACGCCTC
>NZ_JAPSIW010000669.1 GCF_031178505.1 Streptomyces sp.
GGGCAGGGCCCGCGGCGTCTGGTGCGTGCGATCGCAGGGCGACCTAGGAGCCGATCGGGGGCCGCCGTACGATCCCCCTCCGGGGGTTGCGCGGTGGCGGGACGAGGAAGCGGTCGGTGGGAGCGGGTTTGTCGGAGCGGTCAGCACAGCCGGAGTACCGGATCGAGGATCTCGCCCATCACAGCGGGGCCACGGTCCGGACCATCCGTGCCTACCAGGACCGGGGCCTGCTCCCCCGGCCGGAGCGGCGCGGGAGGTCCAACGTGTACGGCGACGCGCACCTGGCCCGGCTGCGGCAGATCGCCGACCTCCTCGAACGCGGCTACACCCTGGCCTCGATCAAGGAGCTCCTGGACGCCTGGGACACGGGCCGAGGACTCGGGGGGGTCCTCGGCCTGGTCGCGGAGGTGCAGGGGCCGTGGACGGACGAGCGGGCGGACCGCATCTCCCGGGAGGAGCTGGACGCCCGCTTCGGCGGCACCCCGGACGAGGACGCCGTGCGGGAGGCCGTCGAACTGGGGGTCCTGGAGCGGCTGCCGGGGGGCGGGACGGAGGAGTACCTCGTGCCGAGCCCCCAGGAGCTGGCGGTGGCGGCCGAGCTGCACGCGGCGGGCGTACCCCTGACGGCGATCACCGGTCATCTGCGGGAGCTCCGTGATCAGGTGGAGCACATCGCGACGCGCTTCCTGGAGTTCACCACGGAGCACGTCTTCGCCCGCTATCTGGAGCACCGGCCGCCGACGGACGCCGACGCGGCGGAGGCGGCGACGATGGTGCGGCGCCTGCGGCCGCTCGCGCAGCAGACGGTGGACGCGGAACTGGCCCGCGCCATGCGCCTGCTGGCGACCCGGCACCTCCAGCTGCACCTGTCGCCCGAGCCCCCTCCGGCGAAGGGGGAGGTGACGCGGCCGGTGCCGCTGCCGATGGAGACCGTTCGCGCCGTGCAGGGCCTCGTGGGCGCGGAGGGCGTGGCGGCGTTCGTGACCGCCGCGACCGACCGCGAGCTGGCCAAAAGGACATTGGACACGCTCGCGGCACGTCATCGCGAAGGTGACGGAACCGATCAAACCGCCTGAAAAAGAACGGGAGTTGTCCACATAACCGCCGCCCGAGCCTGTGGATAACTCACCTTCACTGTGGATCAAACATCTGCGCCGTTTTTCGATGGCCCGAAAGTCAGGTCTCGGGGCATCCTGACCGCATGAACCGGGAGACCAGGGACGCCCGACGCACGGTGAAGGTCTCGAAGTACCTGTCCAAGCACCTGCGCCACCGGCCCGAACACATCGGGCTGGTCCTCGACCCCCAGGGCTGGACCGAGATCGACAGCCTGCTGCGGGCCGCCGCGGCTCACGGTTTCCCGATCGGCCGGGACGAACTCGACCATGTCGTCGCCACCAACGACAAGCAGAGGTTCACGATCGAGGGCACCCGCATCCGGGCCGCCCAGGGCCACACCGTCGCCGTCGACCTCGGCCTGCCCGCCGCCGAACCACCCGCGTACCTGTACCACGGGACGGTCCCCGGCTCGCTCCCCGCGATCCGGGCGGAGGGGCTGCGGCCCATGGCCCGCCACGACGTGCACCTCTCCCCCGACCGGGAGACCGCCACCCGGGTCGGGGCCCGCCGCGGCCGGCCGGTCGTCCTCGCCGTCGCGGCCGGCGCCATGCACCGCGACGGCCATGCCTTCCGCCTCAGCGCCAACGGCGTCTGGCTGACGTCGGCCGTCCCACCCGCGTACATCCGGTTCCCGGACCGAAGGCGATCTTCCGGCTCACCGCCCTGAGGCATGATCGGTCCCATGGCCCACCCCCACCTGCCCAGCACCGAAGCGGCGGTCACCGCCGTCCGCGCCCTCGCCCGGGAACACGGGCGGGAGATGACCGTCACCGACGACATCGGCGCCGACCGGACCTCGCGCCGCACCTCGGCCGGCGCCTTCGCCGTCCTCGACCCGGACGGCTCCCTCCCGCACGAGGCCTTCGTCGAACTGGGCGGCTCCCCCGCCGTCACCGTCCGGCTCTTCCCCGAGGACGACGCCCTGATCACGGTGGACGGCATCGAGTTCGCGGACGTCCCCCGTGACGCCGTCCCCGCCTTCCTCCGCTCGGTGTACGGCGACCTCGCCCACGTGAAGGGCCGGTTCTTCCCGCCCGGCTGGTGGCTGGTCGTCCCGCTTCCCGGCGACGAGACGTACAAGGAACTGGTCTCCGGCGCCTCGCTCACCCCCTGGCTGAACAGCCGGGTCCGCTGACCGGGGCGCCGTGGCCCGCGGCGCCGGGCGCGGTTCAGCCGAGCTGGGCGAGGGCCTCGGTGGCGATCCGCTCGAAGACGGCCGGGTCGGTGGCGAAGTCGGAGCCCGCGACCGGCCAGTGGATCACGAACTCGGAGAAGCCGAGCTCGCGGTGACGGCCCGCGTAGTCGACGAAGGCGTCCACCGACTCCAGCGGACCGTTCCGGTCCGGGCTGAACCCGTGCAGCAGGATCTTGTCGACCTCGGCCACGTCGCGACCGATCTCCGCACACGCCTTGCCGAGCTTCTCGACCTGCCCGCGCAGCGCCTCCCGCGCCTGCTCCGGCGTGCCGTTCTCGTACAGCTTCGGGTCTCCGGTCGTCACCCACGCCTGCCCGTACCGGGCGGCCAGCTTCAGGCCGCGCGGCCCGGTGGCGGCGACCGCGAACGGCAGCCGTGGCCGCTGCGCACAGCCGGGCAGGTTCCGGGCCTCCACGGCCGAGTAGAACGTGCCGCGCTGCGACACCGCGCCTTCGGTCAGCAGCCGGTCGAGCAGCGGCACGAACTCGCCGAACCGGTCCGCCCGCTCCTTCGGCGTCCACGCCTCCTGGCCGAGCGCGGTGGCGTCGAATCCGTTGCCGCCCGCCCCGATGCCGAGCGTGACCCGCCCGCCGGAGATGTCGTCGAGGGCCATCAGCTCCTTCGCCAGCGTCACCGGGTGCCGGAAGTTCGGCGAGGTGACGAGGGTGCCGATCCGCAGCCGCTCGGTGGCCGTGGCGGCGGCGGCGAGCGTCGGCACGGCAGCGAACCAGGGGCCGTCACGGAAGGTGCGCCAGGACAGGTGGTCGTAGGTGTACGCGGCGTGGAAGCCGAGCTCCTCGGCGCGCCGCCACTTCTCACGGCCGCCCTCGTGCCAGCGGTCGACGGGCAGGATCAGGGTGCTCAGACGCAGGCTCATGGCCCGAGCCTACGTCCCGGGAAGGAAGCGGAACGGACGTTTCCGAGGCCGTGAGGAGAGGACGGAGGCGGCACCGCGCGGCCCGGAGGCCGGGGAGTACACCCACGGAAGGCCGAAATCCGCCCACTCAGATGTGCGGGCTCCCGCACGCCCGTGCGCCCCGTGCGGAAGAATGGTGCGGTGACCTTTCCCCGCTCCCCGCACCCGACCGTCCCGGCCCCGGCTCCCGCACCCCGGCTGATCGCCACCGACCTCGACGGCACGCTCCTGCGTGACGACAAGTCCGTCTCCGAGCGCACGGTCGCCGCCCTCGCCTCCGCCGAGCGGGCCGGCATCGAGGTCTTCTTCGTCACCGGCCGCCCCGCCCGCTGGATGGACGTGGTCGCCGACCACGTGCACGGTCACGGCATGGCGATCTGCGCCAACGGCGCCGCCGTCGTGGACCTGCACGCGGGCGGCACGTTCCTGGAGGTGCGTCCGCTGGAGCGGTCCGTCGCCCTGGAGGTCGTACGGGCCCTGCGCGCCGCCGCTCCCGGCGCCGCCTTCGCCGTCGAGCTCACCACCGGCATCCACTACGAGCCGGACTACCCGCCCTTCTTCCTCGACCCCGGCGCCACCGTGGCCACGGCCGAGAAGCTCCTCTTCGAGGAGACGCCCGGCGCGTCGGCGCCCGTCCTGAAGCTCCTCGCCCAGCACCGTGAACTCGACCCGGACGCCTTCCTCGCGCTGTCCC
>NZ_JAPSIW010000670.1 GCF_031178505.1 Streptomyces sp.
GAGCCCCGCGAGCACGACCTCGTCCTCGGCGACCAGCACCCGCATGACACCCTCCTCCTCACCGCACCCCGCCACCCGGCACGTACCGGCACCTCCGATTCGACCAGCCCACCCGATGGCACCCGCACCCGGGGCCCACCCGCGCGCAGATGACAAAGTGCGCCCGCGCGCTTTGCTCCCGAGAACGCCGCCGGGGGACGATCGCCGCCGCACAGGCAGGAGGGGGGCCGGCTCATGCGACTTTCCGACCTCACGACGGCGGCGGGGGAGCCGCCGGTCGAGGACCCGCCGTCCGGGGTGGACGGCCTTGCCGCCGCGCGCCGGAGGGCTGCGGTCCGACTGGGGACGTTCCGGCGCACGGCGGTGCTGGTGCCCACCGGGCCGCACGGAGGGCCGTGGATCGCCGGGCAGGGCGGGGTGCTGTGGATCTGCGCGTTCTCCGACGAGGAACGACTGGCGCGCTTCGCACAGGCACAGGGCGAGGCGCACCGGCCCTGGGAGTACCGGACGGTGCTGGGCGCGCGACTGCTCGACGTGTTCGTGCCGGCGGTGGGCGCGCCCGCGGGGGTGGCGCTGGACGCGGGCAGCCCCGGCGGGACGCTGTTCCCGCCCGTCGACGGGATCGTCCCCGCGGCGGCGGTCCTCGATCTCACGGGCCGGGAGGTGGACGGTGGCCGGTGACGACCCGGACCTCGCGGCGCCGGAGGGCGCCCTCGAACTGATCGCCCAGGGCATCGAGAAGGCCCACCGCGAGCTCGGTGACCTCACCATGGGCCAGCAGGCGGTCACCGGCCGCGGCTTCTCCGGACTGGCGCTGTCCGGCGTGCAGTTGGGTCATCAGGGGCTGGCGGACGAGTTCACGTCCTTCTGCGACCGGTGGGGCTGGGGCGTACGGGACCTGATGCAGCGGGCGAACGTCTTCGCCGCCGGTCTGGGCGTGTCCGCCGGGGCGTTCGCGGAGCAGGAGCGGTACCTGAAGGACACCTTCAAGATCGCGACGAACGCCGCCGTGGGCAATCCGCACCTGTCCGAGGACGAGGTCTCCCGGCAGAGCTGGGACGAGGTCGCCTCCCGGCGCGCCACGGACGGCGCCGACTACAGCGCCGAATCGTTCCGCCGGTCGCAGGACGAGGTCGAGCGGACCTGGCGGGACACGGGCTACGAGGTCCAGGACGGAATGCTCGACGCCCTGCGCAACTCCGGTGCTCTGCGCCCCGAGGAGACCGAGGCCCTGGACCGGGAGGCCCGGGAACAGTTCGAACCGTCCGAGGAGGCGGTCCGACGCGCACAGGAACCTGACTGGGGGGACCGCTGACCGATGCCGGACCTGGGGGAACTCTTCGACGGCGGCAAACGCCTGCTCGGCCGGGGGATCGACGCGAGCACGGACTTCATCGGCGGCGGACTCGACGCCGTCGGCGCCGAAGGCGTCGCGGACAAGGTGGAGGACGTGGGCGACCGGGCCGCGTCCGCCCTCGGCGCCGCCGTCGCCGAGGCGCGTCTCGGCGAGACCGAGGAGCCGAACGAGCTGGTCCACGGTGACACCGGTGCGATCGGCGCGACGGTGGCGAACCTGCGGGACTTCCAGTCCGCGTTCGGCGCTGTCGGCCGCGGCCTGAAGGCCGTGGAGGACACCGGCCGGTGGAAGGGGGAGGCGGCGCGGGCGTTCCAGGAACGGTTCCGGGCCGTCCCGACGCAGTGGCTGCACGCCGCCGACGCCTTCGGTGCCGCCGCCGCGGCCCTGGAGACGTACGCCACGACCGTCACCTGGGCACAGGGCAGGGCCCGCGAGGCGATCGCCCTGCACCGTCAGGGGAACGCCTCCACGGCTGCGGCGCGGGCCGCCCACGAGAAGGACGTCGCCGCGTACGAGAAGGACGTCGCCGCGTACGAGGCGGCCCTCACGGGACCCGATCCGCGCACCGGCCCGCCGCCGTCCCGCCCGGCCCCCGGGGCCGACCCGGGAGAAGCCCAGCGCGCCCGCGCCGAGGAGATGCTCGCCGACGCCCGGCGCCAGCGCGACGAGGCGGCGGAGACGGCGCGAGCGGCCGTCGCGGCCGCACTCGCCCACGCGCCGGCCGAACCCTCGCCGGGCGACCGCCTCAAGATCGACGCGGTCGACTTCGCCCTCGGCTCGCAGGTCGAGGCCGCCCACATCGCCGGCGGGGCGGTGAAGGGCGTCGCCGGCCTGGCGAATTTCGTCCGCTCCGTCCATCCGCTGGACGCCTACAACCTCACCCACCCCGCCGAGTACCACCAGAACGTCCACATGACCCTGGCCGGCCTCGTGCGGACGGCCGCCCACCCCGACCGGGCCCTGCAGGGCGCCTGGGAAGCGGCGAAGGACGACCCGAGCGAGTTCGCCGGCCGCATGCTGCCCGAGCTGGTCGGTACGAAGGGTCTGGGCGGGCTCAGAACCGCCGCCCGGATCCCCGACCTGGCGGACGGCGCAAAGCCCGGCCCGGCACGCGCCGAACACTCCCACGACCCGCACGACAAGAGCCGCGCTCACGCGGACCGGACGTGCGACGGCGACCCCGTCGACATGGCGACCGGGCGGATGGTCCTGCCCCAGACCGACATCGTCCTCCCCGGCACCCTCCCCCTCGTCCTCAGCCGCACCTTCGAGTCCTCCTACCGGGCCGGCCGCTGGTTCGGCCCGTCCTGGGCGAGCACCCTGGACCAGCGCCTGGAGATCGACGCGGAGGGCGTCGTCCTCCTCTGCGAGGACGCCGGCCTGCTCGCCTTCCCCCACCCGGCTCCCGGTGTTCCGGTGCTGCCCACCCACGGTGCCCGGCGCTGGACGCTCGACCGCGACGAGGACACGTACATCGTCACGGTCCCCGAGACCGGCCGCGTCCTGCGCTTCACCCCCCACGGCGACGACCTGGCGCTGCTCAGCCGGATCGACGACCGCAACGGCAACCGGATCACCTTCGCGTACGACGAGGCGGGCGCCCCGCTCTCGGTCGTCCACCACGGCGGATACCACCTGCGGCTGACCACGGACGGATCCCGCGTCACCGCCCTGCACCTGGGCGGGCGGGAGATCGTCCGCTACGGCTACACCGACGGTCACCTGACCTCGGTGACCAACTCCTCCGGCCGCCCGCTGCGCTTCGGCTACGACGACCAGGGCCGCATGACGTCATGGACGGACACCAACGGCAGCCCCTTCTCCTACGTCTACGACGAACGGCACCGCTGCGTCTCCCAGTCCGGCCGGGACGGCGTCATGGCGTTCGGGTTCACCTGGGGCGACGGGCTGAACACCGTCACGGACCCGCTCGGCCGCACCACCCGCTACGAGGTGGACGACCGGCACCGCATCCTCGCCGAGACCGACCCGACCGGTGCGACCACCCGCTTCGAACGGGACGCGCGGGGGCGCCTGCTGTCCCGCACCGACCCCTCGGGGGCGGTGACCCGGTTCGCGTACGACGAGGAAGGCCGGCTCGTCTCGGTGACCCGGCCGGACGGCCGCACCACGACGGCCGCGTACGACGCGCTCGGCCTCCCGGTCCGCGTGACCCGCCCGGACGGCACGACGGTCCGGCAGACCTACGACACCCGGGGAAACCGGACCTCCGTCACGGACGCCTCCGGTGCGCGGACGACGTTCACGTACGACGAGGCCGGGCGGCTCACCCGCGTCACCGACCCGCTCGGCCACACCACCCACCTGGTCCCGGACAGCTCCGGCCTCCCCGCCGCGATCACGGACCCGCTGGGCGCCACGACCCGCTTCGAGCGGGACGCCTTCGGCCGGGCGGTCACCACGACGGATCCTCTCGGGGCGGTCACCCGGCGGGAGTGGACGGTCGAGGGGCTCCTCGCGCGGCGCGTGGCGCCCGACGGGTCGGAGGAGACGTGGACGTACGACGGTGAAGGGAACTGCCTTACCCACACCGACCCGCTCGGCGC
>NZ_JAPSIW010000072.1 GCF_031178505.1 Streptomyces sp.
GTGAAGCCCTGGAAACCGGGGAACCCGCTGAACGCGCCGACGTTCTCGGCCTCCTCGGTCACCTCGAAGGCGACCGGATGCCAGCGGTCGGCCCGGGCGTCGTGGAACTCGAACCGGATGTGTTCCGGCCGCAGGGCCCGCCGGCGGTCGGTGAGGACGAGGACGGGGTGGATGCCGGCGCAGGGCGCGGCCGTGGTGTTGGTGAGGTCGAGTTTCCAGTCCTGGAGCGGGCCGCCGGCCGGGTAGGCGGCGGGGCCGCCGTGCAGTCGTGACACGAGCGGGAAGCCGACTCCCGCGACCGCGCCGCAGTCGGGAGCGGCCGGCGCCGGGACGGCGGGCGCGCCGGGGAGGACGGGGGCTTCGAGGAGGGCCGGGGCGGTGGACGCGCCGGGGAGGACGGGGGCGGCGGGTGGCGCCGGGGCCGGGTCCGGACGTGCGGCGGCGAGCCCCGGGGACAGGGGCAGCGCGAGGGTCAGGGCCAGGGCGACGAGGGGGGCCTTGAGCCCGGCGGTACGGGGCCGGGCGGGGGTTCCGGGGCGGGGGCCGGGGCGCGGAAGGGCTCGGGCGTTGCGCAGTCTCGGGGGTGCGGGTGCCATGGGACGGGCGCCTTTGCTGCTCGGCGGACGTACGGGTCGGCCGCGACGCTGCCAGGCGCGCCGGGGCGGTCCGGGGAGCGACACCGTGCGACACCCCCGGACGGCCCGCCGAGTCCGCTCGATCAGCCTATTGTCCGAAGATCGGACCGAGAATGAGCCAGGCCGCACCCTCCGCCACGGCCCGGGGGCCGGCCGCCACCGCGACCGGGGCCGGGAGCCCCAGACCGGCGAGCACCGCCCGCACCCCGTCCGCGAACACCTCGGGCGCCGCGAGGACCACGCGCCCGCCCAGCAGCACCTGGTCGATGTCCAGGAGCCGTACGAGGTTGGCCGCGCCCGTACCCAGGATCCGGGCGGCCTCCCCCAGGTCGCCGCGCGCCACCGCCGCCAGACACAGGACCTCCAGGCACCCCCGGCCCCCACAGCCGCACGGGGGCCCGTCGAGCTGGACGGTCTGGTGGCCCAGCTCACCGGCCCCGGTGCGGTCCCCGCGCAGGGGGGCGCCACCGAGGACGAGCCCGGCACCGAGCCCCGTACCGAGGTGCACGTACGCGAAGGAACCGGGGGCGGCGGGCCGCAGGGCGAGGCCGAGCGCGGCGGCGTTGGTGTCCTTGTCGAGGACGACGGGCAGTCCGAGCCGCCGGGCCAGTTCGTCCCGTACCGGATGCCCGTCCCATGCCGGGAACCCGGTCACGCGCCCCGGCACCCCGGCCCGGTGGTCCAGCGGCCCGGGCATCGCGACCCCGACCCCGACCACGGCCCCCGGAGCCCCGCCGGCCTCCGCGCCGTCCGTGTCCGCTGCCCGGTCCAGCAGGGCGCGCACCTCCGACTCCACGGCGCCGAGGACCGGCCCGGCACCCGACCCGAGGTCCAGGGGGCGGCGGCGCTCGGCCACGGTGGCGCCGGTGAGGTCGGCCAGGAGGACGGTCAGCTCGTCGCGGTCGAGGTGGACGCCGACGGCGTACCCGGCGGAGGGCACGAGCCGCAGGACGGTCCGGGGCTTGCCGCCGGTCGAGGCGCGCCGGCCGGCCTCCGCCACGAGTCCCTCCGCCCGCAGCCGGGCGGTGATCTTGCTGACGGCCTGCGGGGTGAGGCCGGTCCGGTCGGCCAGTTCCAGGCGGCTGATGCCCGGTTCGCCCGCCGTTCGGAGCAGGTCGAGGACGAGCGCCGCGTTGTGGCTGCGCAGCGCGGGCAGGTTGGCTCCGGCCGGGCCGAGATCCTTCTTCACGCGCCCATTGTCGCCCGTGCTTGCAGTTTGGCAACAGCGTTGCTTAAGTGGAGGGCATGACTGGTACAGGCACTGGCACGGGCCCCGGGAGCGAGCACTCCCCGCACGGTCCCCGCCCTCTCCGCGTCGGCCTCGTCGGCTACGGCCTCGCGGGCTCCGTCTTCCACGCGCCGCTGATCGCCGCCTCCGCGGACCTCGATCTCGTCGCCGTCACCACCGGCGATCCGGAGCGCGCCGCCGCCGCCCGCGCCGCCCACCCCGGCGTCCGGGTGGCGGCCCGCCCCGAGGAGCTGTGGGAGGAGGGCGCCGACCCGCTGGACCTGATCGTGGTCGCCTCCCCCAACAAGACCCACGTCCCCCTCGCCGAGGCCGCCCTCAAGGCCGGGCTTCCCGTCGTCGTGGACAAGCCGCTCGCCGCCACCGCCGCCGAGGCGCGCGGCCTCGCCGCCCTCGCCGACGAGCGCGGCCTGCTCCTCTCCGTCTTCCAGAACCGCCGCTGGGACAGCGACTTCCGCACCCTGCGGGCGCTCCTGGACGAGGACGCCCTCGGCGAGGTCCAGCGCTTCGAGTCCCGGTTCGAGCGCTGGCGCCCGCAGCCGAAGGGCGGCTGGCGCGAGTCCGGCGCCCCGGAGGAGGTCGGCGGGCTCCTGTACGACCTCGGCAGCCACGTCGTGGACCAGGCCCTCGCCCTCTTCGGCCCGGCCGTCACCGTCTACGCCGAGTCGGACGTACGCCGCCCGGGCGCCGAGGCCGACGACGACACCTTCATCGCCGTCACCCACGCGAACGGCGTCCGCTCCCACCTGTACGTGAGCGCCACCACCGCCCAGCTCGGCCCCCGCTTCCGGGTCCTCGGCAGCGAGGCGGGCTTCGTGAAGTACGGGCTCGACCCCCAGGAGGCCGCCCTCCGCGAGGGGCTGCGGCCCGGCCCCGACGCGCCGGACTGGGGAGCCGAGCCCGAGGAGCTGTGGGGCCGGCTCGGCGCCGGCGAGTCCCCGCTGACCGGCGGCGGCGCCCCGGTCGAGTCGCTGCCCGGCGACTACCCGGCGTACTACGCGGCCGTCGCCGCCGCCCTGCGCGGCACCGGCCCCAACCCGGTCACCGCGCACGAGGCCGCCGCCGCGCTCGACGTCCTGGAGGCGGCACGGCGCTCCGCCCACGAGCGCGTGACGGTGACCCTGTGAGCGCCCCCGGGTTCCCGGACGTGGCGGCCCTGGAGGCCCAGGAGGCACGCCTGGTCCTTCCCCGGTTCACGTACGAGGACGCCTGGGCGCTCGGCAGCCTGCTCGTCGGGCTGGCCCGGGAGCGGCGGGCACCCGTGGCCGTCGACATCCGGCGCGGGCCGCAGCAGCTGTTCCACTGCGCGCTGCCGGGGTCGAGCGCCGACAACGACGCCTGGATCGACCGGAAGCGGCGGGTGGTCGAGCGGTACGGCCACAGCTCCTTCCTGGTCGGTGCCCGTTTCCGTGCCAAGGGGACGACGTTCGAGCAGTCCTCGCGCCTCGACCCCGACCGGTACGCCGCGCACGGCGGTTCGTTCCCGGTCGCGGTCGAGGGCGCGGGCGTGATCGGCTCGGTCACGGTCTCGGGACTGCCGCAGGCCGAGGACCACGCCCTGGTCGTCGAGGCGCTGGAACGGTTCCTCAGCTCGTACGGAGACGCCGGCGCCGACGGCTGACGGCGACGAGCACGCCACCGGTGAGGGCCAGGCCCAGGGCGGTGGCACCCATGACGACCTCGCCCGCTCCGGCACCGGTGTCGGGCAGTTCGCCGTCCGGGCGGTGGCCCCCGCCGCCGGTGGAACCTCCGTGGCCGCCGGTGTCACCTCCGGTGCCGCCGCCGGTGGAGCCCCCGCCGGTCGTGCCGCCGCCGGTCGGATCGGTCGGACTCGGGGGCGGGGTCGGATGTGTCGGACTCGGGGTCGGCTCGGTCGGCGTGGGGACGTCCGGCGTGGGGTCCGTCGGGGTCGGCTCGGTCGGCGTGGGGACGTCCGGCGTGGGGTCCGTCGGAGTGGGTTCGGTCGGCGTGGGGACGTCCGGCGTCGGGGTCGTCGGAGTCGGCTCGGTCGGCGTGGGGACGTCCGGCGTCGGGGTCGTCGTCGTGGGGGTGGGGGTCGGGACCGGCTTCTCGCACGAGGGCAGGTCGCCGTTGAACGGATAGGCGTGCAGCTCCTGTCCGCCGCCGCGCCCGGGCTCCGAGGCGTGCGTGAGGTCCCCGGTGGTGAAGAAGCGGCCGTTCATGCCGGGCATGGTCACGGTCGTGGCACTGGCCTGGTCGCCGATGAGCACGCTGCCCGCGAACTGGGCCGTGCCCTCGAACGTCACCTTCGTCGCGTCCGGGAAGTTCCACAGCACGCGTTCACGCAGGCCGTACGGCAGCCCGCCGATGAACGAGTCGACGGTCCGGTCCGCGCCGAGCACGTTGACCAGCACCGTCGCCCCGGCCGGGATCCGGTCGAACCGGATGCCCTGCTGACCGCCGCGCGCCGACTCCAGGTCGAAGTCGACGGTGAAGACCTGGAGCGCCGAAGTGCCGTCACCGGTGAAGAGGGTCTCGTAGTCGTTGTTGACGGCGGTGCCGGTGGCCGGGCGGGAGCGGCCGTCGACGTACGCGTAGCACCGGCTGGCCGCGGTGAGCCGGTCCCGCAGGTCGGTGTACGGTCCGGCGGCGGTCGCGTCCTGGACCGGGGCCGGCGCGACGGTGCCCGCGAGGGTGCCCCCGTACCGTACGACGCCGTGGACCGCGCCCTCCTCGGCGAGCAGCCGCTGCCCGCCGGCCACCGTGAGGTTCCTGCCGACGGTGAGGAAGTCGCCGCCGTCGTCGGGCGGGACGCGGGAGCCGACGCCGGCGACGCCGACGTTGTAGACGGCGGACGCGCCGGCCCGCTTCCTCTGGTCGAAGTCGCCGAGGACGACGACCTTCCCCTCGGCCTCCGCCGCCGCCTCGCGCACGCGGAAGTCGCCGCCGACGAAGACGTTGATGTTGTTGTCGCGGTGGTCGATCCGGCCGTTGTTGACGTCGGGGTACGCGGAGGGGCAGTGGCCCGGCTTGCACGGCCCGAGCCCGCCCGGCAGCGGATCGGCCGCCCCGGGGGCGGCGAGGGTTCCGACGAGGGCGGCGGCCCCGGCCACGGCGAGGGCGGCGGAGACGGTCGTACGGCGGAGGGCCCGCCGCCCTCCCCGTACGGTCTTCGTTCTATCCATACATCGCAATATGCAGAAGAAAGGACAAAACGAACGGAGCCTCGCGTGAGGTGCGCACCGATTCCGCGCGCCGGTCGGCGAGCCGTCCGGCCGTACGGGCGAACGCCCGGCCGGCGGAGGACGCACGGTCGCGTCCAGCCGCCGCACCCGGGACCCTCAGGCGCTCTTGAGCTCCTGGCGCTGGCGGCCGAGGCCGTCGACCTCCAGCTCCACCACATCGCCCGGCCGCAGGTACGGCTTGGGCTCCGGCTGCCCCATGGCGACGCCCGCCGGCGTACCGGTGTTGATGACGTCGCCGGGGTGGAGGGTCATGAACCGGCTCACGTACCGGACCACTTCCGCCACCGGGAAGATCTGGTCGGAGGTATGGCCGTCCTGCTTGAGCTCGCCGTTGACCCACAGGCGCAGCCCGAGCGCCTGCGGGTCGGGCACCTCGTCGGCGGTCACGAGCCAGGGGCCGAGCGGGTTGAAGGTCTCACAGTTCTTGCCCTTGTCCCAGGTGCCGCCGCGCTCGATCTGGAACTCGCGCTCGGAGACGTCGTGGGCGACCGCGTATCCGGCGATGTGCGCGAGGGCCTGCTCGTCGGTCTCCAGGTAGCGGGCGGTGCGGCCGATGACGATCGCCAGCTCGACCTCCCAGTCGGTCTTGAGGGAGCCGCGCGGGACGAGGACCGTGTCGTCCGGGCCGACGACGGTGTCGGCGGCCTTGAGGAAGACGACCGGCTCGGCCGGAGTGGCCTGGCCGGTCTCGGCGGCGTGCCCGTGGTAGTTCAGCCCGATGCACACGACCTTGCCGATCCGGCCGACCGGCGGGCCGATCCGCAGGCCGGTCGCGTCGAGCGCGGGCAGCACTCCGGCGCCGGCGGCGGCCCGTATCCGGTCGAGCGCGGAGGCGTCCGCGAGCAGACTGCCGTCGATGTCGTCGACGAGGGCGGACAGGTCGCGGAGGGTTCCCTCCCGGTCGAGCAGGGCGGGACGCTCGGCCCCCGCCGGGCCGACACGCAGCAGCTTCATGGTCTTCTCCTTGTGGTCGAGGTGGGCCCGGGAGGCGGGCCCCGAGGTGCCCCGGCCGATGGAGTGCGGCCATCGGAGGATTGGCCGATCCTCCAAGAGAACGGGTCACTCGGCAAGACCCCGTTCACACCCTGGACCCTTACGCGCGAGTAGCCGGGCCGTCCGGGGCCGGTGTGGGGCGGGAGCCGGAGCCACTTTCCGCGCGGAAGAGGAAGGCCCGTTCCGCGACGGTCCAGGCGGTGCTGGTGAGGACGTAGAGGGCGGCGGCGAGCGGGACGACGGCGACCGTGACGAGCGTGGCGAAGGAGAGCAGCGGCATCACCTTGGCGACGGTGTCGGCGCCGGGCGTGGGCTGCCCCAGGTCGAGCGGCTGCTCGGCGAGCTGCCGCTTCGTGCGGCGGTAGTTGACGACGGCGACGGCGGCGGTGACCGCGAGGACGGCGAGGTGGACCCGCCCGGCCGGGCCGAAGGGACCACCGTGGGCGAGGGCGTCGGTCCAGCTGTCGCCGAGCGGGGCGGCGAGGAGGGTGTGCCCGGCCATCCGGTCCCCGGCGAACAGGTGGTACATGAGGAGGAAGGCGGGCGCCTGGAACAGGCTCGGCAGGATGCCGGCGAAGGGCGACACCTTCTCCTTCGCGTGCAGCTCCATGACCGCCTTCTTCAGGCGCTCCGGGTTCTTGGCGTACCGCTTGCGGAGGGCGGCGAGCTGCGGGGCGATCCGGGTGCGGGCCTGCTGGCCGCGGGCGGCGGCGCGGGAGAGCGGGTGGACGGCGAGCCGCACGAGCGCGGTGAGGAGGACGATCGCGGCGGCGGTGGCGGTGGAGGCGAAGAGGGGCTGGAGCAGCTCGGCGAGCCGCTGGACGAGGGTGGCGAAGACATCGAGGAACGCGGACATGGAGAAGCCCTCCGTGGGATCTCGTCGTGCCGGGCGAGGAGCGGTTCTCGGCATGACGGTTCCGCGTGAGCCCCTGCGGGGGCCGGGGAGGACCTCGGGATCGCGAGATCACCGGATCATGGAGTTTCCGGATGCACCAGGGCTTTCCGGTGTCCGGACGGCCCCTGCGGCGGGCTCCCTACGCGGCCGTCGGGAGGGGACGGCCGGGAGCCCGGGGTCTGCGCCGGCCCGCGGCGTCGGGATCACGCTGGGGCAGGAAGGCGGTGCGGCGCGCGCGGTCGCGCAGGACGGTACGGATCCGGGTCGGCGGTACGGCGGGAGCCGTACGGGCCCCGGTGAGCGCGCAGAGGACGGCGGTCGCTGCGAGGGCGACGGCGGTGGAGAGCGCGGCCCCGTCGGAGAGGAGCAGCTCGGCGAGGGCGAGGAGACAGAACAGCGGCGCGGCGACGCGCAGGAGCGCACTCCCCGCCATGTCCCCCACCCCCTGGTCGTCCCGCGGGCCGGCTCGCGTGGCCCTCTGCCTCTGTGGACGCGCGACGGCGGCCGGAAGTTCCCACGGGAGCGCGCCCTCCCCGCCCGCCGGACGCCCCATCCGCGGGGGCGCCAACTCTCGCGGCCCGTACAGCAGTACGGTGGTGGGCATGCGCCCCGACACGCCTGCAGCCCACATCACCGAAGCCGAGCGCCTGCTGCGCGTAGCCACGCAGTACCCCGGCGACCGCGAGCCCCTGCTGCTCCAGGCCGCGGCCCACCTGGAGCTGGCGGGCGACCGCCCGCGCGCGTCGACGCTCTACGACTCCCTCCTCACCGGCACGCCCGCGCAGCCGCACCTGATCAGGGCGCTGAAGGCGGCGAACCTGTGGGAGTACGGCCACGAGGCGGAGGCCCGCGCGATCATCGACGGCCTGCGCCGGGAGAAGCCCTCGGACGCGGCGCCGTGGGAGATCGCGGCGGAGACGCTGGAGGCCCACGACGAGCTGGAGGCGGCGCAGGCCACGCTCACGGAGGCGGCCGGCCTCCTCGCTGCCGGCCCCGCCGCGGAGGACCTCCCGCACGCCACCCGGTCCCTGCTCACCACCCGCCACCGCGTGCGCCGCATGCTGGCCCTCCCCCACGACGGCTGGGACGACGTGGCGGACCGCCTCCACACGGCCGAGGTCCCGCTGGACGAGCTGCACGACCCGAAGCGCCTGTGGTCGCTCGGCTCCTCGGACCCGGCCGAGCTGCAGGCCGAGATCACCCGCCTCCGCTCGGAGCTGGGCACCTACCGCACGGCCCTCTCCCGCCCCTTCCCGGTCGCCGTCCTCCACTGGCCGGAGCCCGAACTCGACGAGCTCCTCGCGGCCTACCCGGAACTGGAGGCCGAGTACCCGACGTACCGCGCCCACCTCACCGACATCGAGGCCTCCCTCCGCGAACTCGCCCAGGCCGGCACCCCGAACCTCGGCATCGTCCCGGCGACCGTCCCCTCCTACGAGGCCTTCGCCGCCTCCGAGGCCTCCTCCCCCGCCAACGCCGACCTCCTCCCCCAGTACGCCACCACCCTGGCCGCCCGCGGCCGCGCCACCCCCTGGCCCCCGCCCCGCGGCGCGGCCTGCTGGTGCGGGTCGGCGGAGACGTACGGGAAGTGCCACGGGGCGGAGTAGCCGGAGGTCTGGGGGTCCCGTCGGGGGCCTAGGAGCGCCGGGTCATGATGAAGGTGCCCGCCCGCTCCCATTCCTGTGGAACGTCATGACTTCCGACGCCGCCCCGCGCCCGCTGCCCCTGCCAGACAGCCCCGAACTGGTCAGCCTGATCTCCGAGGCGGAGACCCGGGCGGTCTACCGGGTGCTGTATGAGGCGGGGGAAACCCCGCTCACGATGGCAGAGGTCAGGGAACGCGTGGCCGTGCTGACCGGGAAGGCGAACCTGCAGCTGGACCGGCGCCTGCGTTCCCTGCGGACCTACTTCCGGGTCCCCGCGGAACGGAACCCGGGCCGGCCTCAGAGGTTCACGTACGCCTTGCGGGGGTGGCAGCCCGACGCGGACCAGCGGACGGCACGGAAGTCCATAAGAGCCTCCGACCGCGCGCTGACGTTCCACACCTACGGCAACCGCTGCGCGGCCTGCGGGCGGACGCCTAAGGACGACCACGTGAAGCTGGTCATCGACCACAAGGTTCCGCTGGAACTCGGGGGCACGAACGACCCGGAGAACCTCCAGCCCCTCTGCGAAGAGGACAACCACGCCAAACAGGCCCTGTTCGCCGATCACGAAGAGAACAGCGAGGCGCTGCGGAACTCCCTCGGCCTGCCCGATGTACACCTCAGGATTGGCGAACTGCTCAAGGCAATGGCGGGGCAGGACGTTCCGAGAGAGCTGATCGCACTCGTGGCCAGGGAAGAGAACCACGGCGATCCGACGAAACGGCTGCGCGAACTGCGGGCCCTGGGATGGAAGATCCGGAACTCCAAGCGCAAAGAGGGACCCCGCTCGCTCTCGTTCTACCGGCTGGAGCGATCGGAGCCCTGGCCTCCCGGAGGCCCCAAATCCGCGATCGCCGCGCTGGAGCGGGCCCGCAAGCGTGCCCGCCGCATGAAAGTGGAAGAAGCAGAGCGGTCTGCAGGCACGGCGGAAGAGGGCGTGTGAACGGTTCTGAGGTCTGGGTACCGCCGGAGGGCTCATGGGCGTCGTCCGCGGCACGGCGCCGGAACATGCAGGCGATCCGCAGCAGGGATACCGGCCCGGAGCAGCGGATCCGCCGGCTCGTCCACGCTCAAGGGCTCCGGTACCGGGTGGCGGCCAAGCCGTTGCCCAATCTCCGCAGAACGGCCGACATGGTCTTCCGGCCGGTGAAGGTGGCCGTCTTCATCGACGGCTGCTACTGGCACGGCTGCCCCGAGCACTACGTGCCACCCAAGACGAATCCCGGCTACTGGTCGGAAAAGGTCGCGGGCAACATGGCCCGCGACCGTGACACCGACCAGCGCCTCAGGGAGGCGGGGTGGCTCGTCCTGCGCTTCTGGGAGCACGAGGAGTCAGACGCCTGCGCCCTCACGATCGTTACTGCGGTCCGTGGCCGGAGAAAGGACGAAGAGGGTTCCGTCGGACTGTGACCCGGCCTCCCCCGGCTTCTCCGCCCCGGGCCGGGTATCTGCTGCGGCCGGCCCGGCCTCACGCCCCACTGGCGTCTCGCCCCGTTCCTTCGCGGCCCGCAGCAGGTTGGCGATCTCCTCGCCGACCGCGTGTGCCACGGGCGGGGGAAACGCGTTCCCGACCTGCCGGTACCGGGCCGTCTTGCCGCCGGCGAACTCCCACTCCTCCGGGAATCCCTGGATGATCGCGGCCTGGCCCACGGTGAGCATGGGGCCGTCCGGCCCGAAGAGGTCGCGGTCGGCGGTGTTCTTTTCCTTGCATACATCGGGGTCGTTGGCCACCCCCAGACCCGAGACACCGAGCGCCCGCCAGGCAGCCTTGGCCCGGCTGGGCCCGAGGTCCGCGCCACCGTGCTTCCTGGAACCACCGACGAGAGTGGGCGCGATGCCGCTGCTGCCGTCGATCCTCAGGTCCGCCCGGTTTTTCGCGGCGGCGTGCCATGCGGTGTAAGCGTCCTTCGCTTCCTTGGCCCGGTCCCCCTCAAAAAACGGCGCATACCGCTCCTCCATGGACTTCTCGAGCGCATCCAGGACCGTGACTTTCCGCTCGACCGTATTGGGACGGGGCATAGAAAACTTCCGGCCAACAAGGACATCCTTGCGGAAGGCAACCAGAATGGCGCGGGGCCGAAGCTGCGGAACGCCGAAGTTACTCGCCTCCAGAACTTCCCAGTCTACGACCTCGTACCCTGCCCCGTCCCCTTCGCCGCCCGCCCGCAGAAGTTCCGACTTAATCCACGTGCGGTATTCGGCGAACTTCGCGTCCATGATTCCGCGCACGTTCTCAATCATCACGGCCTTAGGCTGAAGATCGCGCACCAGCTTCAGCATAGCCGGGAAAAGATCCCGTTCATCGTCCTTGCCCAGCTGCTTTCCAGCATGGGAGAAGGGGGGGCAGGGAACTCCTCCGGCAAGAAGGTCGAGCCTCCTCGGCTCCAGGGGGCCGCCCTCCCACTTCTTGAGGTCAGAAAATGGGTTGAACTCCTTCACGTCACCGCTGATGACGTCACAGTTCTTTCTCTCCCACTCCCAACCGCTGCGCTCGGCGATGTTCCTTCTGAGAGTCATTACTGCGTGAGGGTCAATCTCAACGAGTCCGACATGCCGGAAACCAGCGCGATGAAGGCCGATCGCCTGGCCCCCCGCTCCCGCGCAAATCTCGATGGAGATCAAGGGCTCTCCGCTCGGGCTCATCGACGCCTCCTGTGGTACTGACTGCAGACACGCAAGTGTCGCATCTGTCAGTGACAGCGGGAGACTCACGACTCAGGCCAGGAGAGACCGGTCTCACGGCCGGCCCTCCAGACGCCTTCTCCCCTGAGGTCTGATGCGCCAGGCTTGCACCCCGTGGCTGGGTCACAGCGCCGGGTCCCGCGCCCCCTGGCCCGCCTCAGACAGGCAGCGGAACCCTGGAGGTATCTGTGAGGCGCCACACAGACTTCACGCGCCGCACGTCCCTCTTCCCACACACACTGGCCGGGACCCTCGCCGCATCCGCCGGAGAGCCCCCGCCGCGACGCCGGTGTCACCGTCTCGCCGGCACTCCCATGTGGCTCAGCAGGGCAGCCATGTCGCCCGGCGCCAGGCCGGCGGCCACCGCGGGCTCCTCTTCCAGATCCGCGAGCTGCTGGACCGAGGGGTCGTCAAGAATACGCCCCATGAATTCCAGCTTCTGCTCCAGGCGCGTCATCACCACTTCATCAATGGTGTTGCGGGAAACGAGGACGGTCGCACGGGTTTCGGTGTCCGGAGAGAGGCCCAGGCGGTGAATCCGGTCCATGCTCTGCAGGAACCGGCCGGCCATGAAATCACGGTCCACGTACACGGCGTCGTGACACACCTGGTGCAGGCTGATTCCCTCACCCAGAGTGGCGGGGTTGGAGATCAGGACCATACAGTCCGGGTCTTCGCGGAACCGGCGGATCTGTTCCTCCCTGTCGGGGGTTCCGCCGTAGACGACCGCCGGGCCGAATTTCGCCAGGAGCTTCTCCAGTGTTGCAAGGCTCCGGACAAAAGTCGTCCAGACGAGCGTCTTCCGCCCCTTCTCCGCGTTCTCGGCGACGATGAGCGCAGCTTCCTGGTACTTCGGAGACAGTTCGTGGTCCGGGAGATTCTGCATGAGGGAGTACAGAGAGCTTCCCTGCTGCACCTGCAGGGGCGGCAGCTGGTAGGCGAGCGGGTCGTACCTGTTCGCCCCCTCGGTGAGCAGCGCGGGGCACACCGCGGCCATCAGCAGCCGCAGAGCCGTCCTGCCCAGGGCGCTCAGATCCTCGCGGGCGGCACCGCTCGCCTCCCCACCGACAAGGGCTGTGTAGATCTCCTCGTGCAGGGGCGGCATGTCGACGAAGCGCGTGTGGAGAGACATCGGCGGGAGGCCGAGTTCCTGCTTGGTAGTCCGGGTGAACAGCGGCCGCAGGACGGTGCTGGCGTGGGCCAGGTCGCCGCCCGCGACGGCCTGGGTGACGGTCCGCTGGCCGTGGCCGGGCCACACGAAGCCGAGCAGGTTCTCCAGGTCCTTGGCACCGTTGGGCGCCGGAGTACCGGTGAGGATCAGCCGGCGCCGGGCGAGGGGGCCGAGCGCCATACAGGCCGCGCCGTACGTGCCGCGTGCGCCGAGCTTCATGCGGTGCGCCTCATCCAGGATGATCATGGCGGGGCCGGCCTTCAGCCAGGCGGCCAGCGTCGGGAGGGCTCGGTCCAGACGCTCATAGTTCACGATCAGCACCTCGGCCCACTGGTCGTACGACCGGCCGAGGATGTCCGTCCGCAGCGCGTGGCGGAAGCAGACGGCGCTCTCGTACTGCCACGACTCGTAGGCCGACTTCGGGCAGACGATGAGCAGGCGGCTGACCTTTCCCTGTGCCTTCTGGCTGCCGTACACGGCCAGGCCCACGCGTGTCTTGCCGGCGCCGGGAACGCTGAAGTTGGCACCGTGCTGCAGTGACAGCAGCTTGGCGACATCGCGGAGCTGGAAGTCACTGAGGTCGGCTTTCCACTCCTCGCCCAAGAGGAAGGGAACGTCGTCGGGGGAGACCTCGCCCGTGTGCTCGTGGGCGTCCAGGCGCTGCTTGACCGCCTGGGCGTCCTGGAGGACTCCCACGACCAGGTCCTGGAGCTCCGGCGCCCACTCGACTCCGGAGGCATCCGGCCAGGTGGAGAGCGCGCCGAGCCCAGCCAGCAGGTCGTTGAGTTCTACGGAGGCGGCCAGGGGGCCGAGCTGGCCGCCCGAACGGAACCGGGCAGCCAGCTGGACAAGGTCTTCCTGGTGGTTCTCCGTCGTCCGGAGAACCACCTTGGTACGCGTGTCATCGAAATCGAGACGCAGAGACGCCCCAGTGGTGGCCGTGCTCATCCGGACGTCTCCAGGGCGACGGCCTCGATCAGCCAGGCCACACCGTCACCAGGAGTGGTGGTGCCCCGGCCCGCCTGCTGGGCGAGCTTGCGCAGGCTTTCGCGGAGCTTCAGAACGGCCTCGTCGAGGGCTTCCTCATCGAGGCTGCGCGAGGCACGCGCCTGGACGAGCTCCACGACGCTCTGGTCGATGTCGGCGCAGGCGTCCGCGATGCGGGCCGGCGCCATCTGCTTGCGCTTCTTCAGCCGGGCATCACGGCCGGCGGCGTCGATCGCCTGGTCGAAGGCTTCCCGCGCCTCCTGGAAGACGTCGTGCGCCTGCTTCCTGTCCTGTTCCGAGGCCACCTCGCTGGAAGCCACGGCGACCGCCTTCGCGCGCAGCACCTTGTCGGTGAGGGCACGCGCGGCAGACACCTCCGAGGAGGCACCGGGAAGGGTCACGCCCCCCAGGCCGGGAATGGAGACGACGGCCTGCTGGCCGGCCGGCTCGCTGAAGGACGGATGCATCGTCCGCGACAGGTACCGGTCGCGGAAGCTCTCATCGATGTGCCGCACGTCCGTCTTGGCGAAGCCCATGACGATCGCGGCCATGCGGAGTTCCTTCAGCACGTCTGCCCGGTCCGGGTCGACCGCCGCCAGCTTCTCGTACGCGCGGTGCAGCTCCTTGAGCTTCTCCTGGTGGTCCTCGAAGTCAACCAGGCGCAGGCCGGCGCCATCGCCGTTCCCGCTCCGGGAGATCTGCTCACGGATCGTGCTGAGGATCCACCGCTCCTGGTGGTAGGTGGACGGCCGGATGCGGAAGTCCTTTGCGATCGCTTCAGGGGTGCGGCCCAGGCCTGCCTGCTCCTCCATGGCGAGCAGGCGGTTGATATACGAGTAGTCCCGCCGGTGGTCGCGGCGCAGCTGCAGCGCCAGCTCCACAGCGTTGATGTCGTCCCAGGTGAAGGACTCCGGCAGTACACCAACCCGCATCGTCTGCCGGCCCAGCTCGCGGAGCGCCGCCGTACGCGTGTTGCCGTTGACGAGGATGCCGTGGTGGGTGATCAGACCGGGATCGTTCTGACCGAACTGCTCCAGGCTCTCCTTGAGCTTGTCGAAGTCCGGGTCCCGCCGGTTGGGGTCGGCCGGGTCAGCCTGGAGGAGAAACTGCAGGTACTCCTGGCTGCCTCCCGACCACGGATCCGCTTCCAGGGCGGCGTCCTTGGCCGGGTTGTGGCTGCGCTGGGCCCGGATGCGGTGGGTCCCGGGGTTATAGAAAACGGAGCTGATCGGGCAGTCGATCACCTCGCAGTGCAGCGGCTGGCCGTTCCAGTCCACGGTCACGGTCTCACGGGTGCCGCCGGCGTTCCTGACGTCGTCAAGACGCCTCTTGACCATCTCACTGAACTCGGCGGCGTTCGGCGGAGGCGGGAATTCCTGCTTCATCGGCTTACTGCGTCCCCTCGTCGGCTACTTGTCCATGTCCTGCACAGCGTCCCGCACGGTGTCGCGGGCCTCCTCGGGCAGGGTGCGGTATTCGCCCCAGAGCCGCTCCAGCGGGCTGGGGTCACGGCGGTCGGCCTTCAGCCAGCCGCGGAACACATCCCGCTCCAGCGGGGTGAACCCCTCCAGGCTGCTGAGCATCCGGGACAGGTCCACCTGGCGCGCACGCCCCCCCACCCGGCACCTGTTGCACTCGGTGACGAGCTGGGTCTCCTTCGTCCCGTCCGGCAGCACGACCTGCCGCCTGGCGACATCGAGCTGGGCGTCCTGACCGCCGTCACCGAACGACTCGCCCGCACCGATACCGCAGGACCGGCAGAGAAAAC
>NZ_JAPSIW010000671.1 GCF_031178505.1 Streptomyces sp.
GGGCCTCCTTCGGGAACCGCCCCTCCTCGTCCACCGCAGCGGCGAACGGCGCGATCTTCGCCTCCGCCAGCGCACGCACCGACTCCCGGAGCATGTCGTGCTCCTCCGAAGGCCGATACAGGTCGAAATCAGCAGAACCCGCCACTGTGTCTCACTCCCGCGTTGCTAACTACCGTTAAGTAACCCAAAGGGTAGGGCGTTGCGGGGCACCGGGCCAGAGCCCGACTATGCTCGGGCAGGCATTCCGCCCGACGTCTCTGGAGTCCCGCATGACCCTGAAGATCACCGTCATCGGAACCGGCTACCTGGGCGCCACCCACGCCGCGGCCATGGCGGAGCTCGGCTTCGAGGTGCTCGGACTGGACGTCGTCCCGGAGAAGGTCGAGATGCTGGCCGCGGGCCGCGTCCCCCTGTACGAGCCCGGTCTGGAGGAACTCCTCGCCCGGCACGTCGCCGGGATCGAGGGCTCCAGCGGGCGGCTGCGCTTCACCACCTCCTGGGAGGAGGTCGGCGCCTTCGGCGACGTGCACTTCGTCTGTGTGAACACCCCGCAGAAGCACGGCGAGTACGCCTGCGACATGAGTCATGTCGACGCCGCCTTCGTCTCGCTCGCCGCCGTCGTCCGTGACGGCGCGCTCGTCGTCGGCAAGTCGACCGTGCCGGTCGGTTCGGCCGACCGGCTCGCCGCGCTGCTCCCCGAAGGGGTGGAGCTCGCCTGGAACCCCGAGTTCCTGCGGGAGGGCTTCGCCGTCCAGGACACCCTGCGTCCGGACCGGATCGTGGTCGGCGTGCGCGGCGAGCGGGCGGAGAAGACGCTGCGCGAGGTGTACGCGGTCCCCGTCGGCGAGGGCTCGCCGTTCGTGGTGACGGACTTCCCGACCGCCGAGCTGGTCAAGACGGCCGCCAACTCCTTCCTCGCCACCAAGATCTCCTTCATCAACGCGATGGCGGAGGTCTGCGAGGCGGCCGGCGGTGACGTCGTCAAGCTCGCCGAGGCCATCGGCCACGACGACCGGATCGGCGCCAAGTTCCTGCGCGCGGGCATCGGCTTCGGCGGCGGCTGTCTGCCGAAGGACATCCGGGCCTTCATGGCCCGCGCGGGCGAGCTGGGTGCCGACCAGGCCCTGACCTTCCTGCGCGAGATCGACTCGATCAACATGCGGCGGCGCGGCCAGATGGTCGAGATGGCCCGCGAGGCCCTGGGCGGCACCTCCTTCCTCGGCCGCCGGGTCGCCGTGCTCGGCGCGACCTTCAAGCCCGACTCGGACGACGTCCGCGACTCCCCCGCCCTCAACGTGGCCGGTCAGATACACCTCCAGGGCGGCCAGGTGACCGTGTACGACCCCAAGGGCATGGACAACGCCCGCAAGGTCTTCCCGACGCTCGGGTACGCGGACTCGGCCGTCGACGCGGTCCGTGGCGCGGACGTGGTGCTCCACCTGACGGAGTGGCGCGAGTTCCGCGAGCTGGACCCGGCGGAGCTGGCCTCCGTGGCCTCCTCGCGCGTGATCCTCGACGGGCGCAACGCCCTGGACGGGGAGCTGTGGCGGGCCGCCGGCTGGACGTACCGCGCGATGGGCCGCCCCCGGTCCTGAGAACCCTTTCGGCAGCGGTACGTCTCCCGTAAGGGCCCCCCGTAGGGGTCAGGCCGCCGCGCGCCGGGCGCGGCCGCCGCGGGCCAGGTACTCCGTCTCGCGCAGCGCCCGGGTGACGTTGGCGTGGGCCAGGCCCACCAGCTCGGGGGCGGACCAGCCCCTGCGGAGCAGCTCGGCGAAGAGCGGTACGTAGCCGAGGCCCGGGGACAGTGCGCGGGAGAGGCCCGCGCCGTGCGGGCCCGCCTGCGCCCGGACCCGGTCGAGCACGTCGGCGGTGGCCCGGGGGTCGCCGGTCACCGGCACCATGCAGACGGCGCCGTTGCCGCCGAGGAGGCGCAGGACGTCGTCCGGGAGGTCCTCCGGGGCGGCGCGGGTCAGCAGGACGGGGGCCCGGGTGGCGGCGAGGGCGCGGCGGACGGTGTCGGGGTCCGCACCCGAGAGGTCCACGGCCAGGCCGATGCGGTTCATCTCCCGTACCGCCTCGCGGGCGAAGCGGTCGAAGCGGGTGAGATTCACGGCCCGCACGCCGAGCGCGCGGTAGGCCCGGAGGGTGGCGGCGGAGCCGCCGAGGGCGGTCCAGCCGACCGGGCCGAGAACGGCGGCGACCCGGCCGCTGCGCCGGGCCCGCGTGATCTCGGCGGTGGTGCGGGCCAGGCACAGGCGAGCGGGACGGGCGGCCACGAGGGACCGGGCGGCGTCGATCCGGCGGAGGGTGCCGATGACGCCCTCGTCGGGGTCGACGAGCAGCGACCAGAACCGGGCGCCCACCTCCGCCGTACCGGCTGCCGGGAACTCCTCCGGGTCGGTGGACGGCGGCAGCTCGGCGTGGCCTTCGAGCACCGGGTGTGCGGCGAGGAGCGCGCGTGCCCATGCCGTCCGGCCCGTCTCCGCGGCCGTCGGCGGGCCCACCGCACCGGCGGGGGCGGACAGCGGGGAACGGTCGTCCAGATCGGCCATGGCACAACTCCGGGCTCGGTGACGCAGTACCGCCCCGCCGAAAGGGCGGGGCGGTACTGTCCAGCGTGCCACCGCTGCCCGCCGGGGGCCCGGCGGGCAGGGCCGTACGGGTGAGGCGGCCGGGCCGCGGCCGTACTCCCGCCCCCGCTCAGGCGCCGGTCGCCCCCGGGCCGTCCAGGACGTCGATGGTCGCGTTCGACGGGGCCGTACGGGCGGCGAGGTCGCGGGCGACGTCCTCGGCGTCGCGCAGGACGCGGACCGCGTTCGACCAGGTCAGCTTGGTCAGGTCCGCCCGGGACCAGCCGCGGTGCAGGAGCTCCGCGATCAGGTGGGGGTAGCCGGCGACGTCGTCGAGGCCGGCCGGGGTGAACGCGGTGCCGTCGAAGTCGCCGCCGATGCCGATGTGGTCGATGCCGGCGGCCTCGCGCATGTGGTCGAGGTGGTCGGCGACCGTGGCGACGGTGGCGACGGGACGCGGGTCCACCGCCTCGAAGGCCCGGTGGATCTCCATGGCCCGCGGGGTGGTGTCCAGGTGGTGCAGCCCGTGGGCCCGCAGGTTGGCGTCCGCGCGCTCGGTCCAGGCGACGGCGGCGGGCAGGATGAACTTCGGCACGAAGGTGGCCATCGCGACCCCGCCGTTGCCCGGCAGCCGCTCCAGGACGTCGTCCGGGATGTTGCGCGGGTGGTCGCAGACGGACCGGGCCGAGGAGTGCGAGAAGATCACCGGCGCGGCCGTGGTGTCCAGGGCGTCCCGCATGGTGGTGGCGGCGACGTGCGAGAGGTCCACGAGCACACCGGAGCGGTTCATCTCGCGGACGACCTCGCGGCCGAAGGCGGAGAGCCCGCCGACGCGCGGCTCGTCGGTCGCCGAGTCCGCCCAGTCGTTGTTGTCGTTGTGCGTGAGCGTCATGTAGCGGACGCCGAGGGCGTGCAGCGCGCGCAGGGTGGCGAGGGAGTTGTTGATCGAGTGGCCGCCCTCGGCGCCCTTGAGGGAGGCGATACGGCCCTGCTTCCGGGCCGCCTCCATGTCGTCCGCCGTCAGGGCGGGGGCCAGCTCCGTGCCGTACCGGGCGAGGAGCTGGTCGACGATGTCGATCTGCTCCAGGGTGGCGCTGACCGCGTGGTCGCCGGTGAGCCGGGACGGCACGTACACGGACCAGAACTGGGCGCCGACGCAGCCTGCTCGGAGGCGGGCCAGATCGGTGTGGAGCGTGCCGGTCTGGTCGGCGCCGATGTCCAGCTTGTCCAGGTCGTACCGCACGTGCTCGCGCAGCGCCCACGGCAGGTCGTTGTGGCCGTCGACGACGGGGGCGGAGGCCAGGAGCTCCCTGGCCTCCGCGAGCGGGAGAGCGGCGGGGAGGGCA
>NZ_JAPSIW010000672.1 GCF_031178505.1 Streptomyces sp.
GTCCGCGCTCGGGGAAGTCCTCGATCGGGACACCCTTGAGGGCGTCTCGCATGTACTCGGTCCACACCTGGATCGGGAACGAACACTGACCAGGCGCTGCCTGGTCAGCCGGGGCCTCCACGGGCGTCACATCGGCCGCGTGCGCCACCTCCGGCCCGGAGTCCGGGGACGTGCCGGCCGGGACCGGCTCCTCGGCCTGGTCGTCGGCGGTCGGGGCCTCGAAGGCCGGCGCCTCGGCGGCGGGGGCCTCCGGCTCCGCCCTGACCTCGGGTCCGGCCTCGGTGGCCGGGGCCGGTTCCTCGGCGGCCACGGGGGCCGCCGGCTCGTCCGTCACGGGCGTCTGCGCGCCCGCCGGGGCCTCCGGCACCGCCCAGGGCGCCGCTGCGCCGCCCGGGAGGGTCGGCGGGGCCTCGGCGTACGACACGGGGGCGCTGGGCACCTCGAACTGCCACTGACCCGTCGCACCCGCGCCCGCTTCGGGCGACGCGTCGAACCGCCACTCGGCGGTCGCCTGCGGGTCCTCGGCACCCGGCTGCTCCCCGCCGGTCTCGTGCCGCTCCCCGGCGCCGTACCGCTCGGCCTGCTCCGTCCGCGCGAAGTACTCGACCCCACCACCGGCCTGGGCGGGCACGTACGGCTGCTCGCCGTACGGATCGGACTGCGCGTACGCGTCGGTCCGCCCGTACGGCTCGGCGTGACCGTAGGGCGCGGTCTGTCCGTACGGCGTGAAGGGGCCGGCCTGCTGCTCCGCCCACGTGTCCGCGGCCGAGGGGTCCGAAGCCGGCTCGGGCGGCGTCTGCGCGCGCATCTGCTGCTGGTACGCCGGGAGGGGCTGGAGCGGCGTGATCATCGGCGGTACGTAGCCGTGGCCGGGGGCCTCCAGCGGAATGCCGTCCAGCATGAACTCGGGCGGGAGCTGCACGAAGGCGGTCGCGTCGCCGTCGTACCCCTCGCTCTGCGGGATCGGCTGCCACGCGCCCGGGTTGCCGGCCTGCTGCCCGTGCGGCTCCGGCTGCTCGGACCGCTGTTCATGGTGGCCGTGCCGCTGCCCGTACTGCTGCTCGTTGCGATCGGTGCCGCTCACGCGAGTGCCCTCCCCAGTGCCCGTCGGGCGAGTGCGGCGACGGTGCGCCGCAGGTGCAGTACGGCCGGGGGCAACTGTTCGTCGCCCTGCGGGTCCGGGATGCAGGCGGCGGCGACGTACTCGCCGAACGCCGCCAGCGCCTCCGGGGCCAGCCCGCGCGCGTTGTCCCAGTCGACCAGGGACGCGATCCAGCGCTCGGCCTCCAGGGGGCGCAGCGGCATGGGCGCGACGGCGCCGACCGCGCAGCGCACTCCGCGCCGGGCCGGGTCCAGGACGACGGCGACCGAGGCGGTGGCGCGGGCCGGTCCGGTGCGGCCGGTGGCCTTCAGGAAGACCTGGGGGGCGTGCAGCAGCGGCACGCGGACGAAGGCCACCAGCTCGCCGGGGGCCAGCAGGTCGCGGCCGGCGAGGAGGTGGGAGACGGGGATCTCGCGCTCGCCGAGGGGGCCCACGACGACGAGGTCGGCCTCCAGCGCGGCGAGGACGGGCAGCGAGTCGCCGGTCGGCGAGGCGGTGACCACGTTGCCGCCGAGGGTGCCCGCGTTGCGGATCTGCGGCGGGCCGGCGGCGCGCGCGGCGGCGGCGAGGGCGGGGATGAGCGCGGCGAAGTCGGGGCGGCCCATGCGGGCGTGGGTGAGGCCGGCACCGAGGAGGGCGTGGCCGTCCTGGTACTGCCAGCCGCGGATCTCGTTGATGCGGCCGAGGCCGACGAGTCCGGCGGGACGGAGCTGACCTCGGTTGACGGCGGCCATCAGGTCGGTGCCGCCCGCCACCGGCACGGCGGCGGGCATGGCGGTGAGCGCCGCCACGGCCTCGTCGAGCGAGACGGGCAGCGTCACGGACTGCGCCGTCTGTGGTGCGTGCGTGGTCAACCCGCTGCCCCTTCCCGGTGTCCCGGTGGTCCCCGACTGTGCCCGGCCCTCGCGCCTGCGTGTGGGCGTACCGTACGTGCTCACAGGCCGGACGGGGCAACTCTGGCACATCTTCCGAGCCGTCCGGCGCGAGGGTCCACGAAGGACTGTTCCGTCCGCGACGTCCCGGGAGTGACGGTAACTTCCGTTTCGCCGCTCTTGGGTGAGGTGGGGAGGCGAGGTCGCTCACACCGCGCCGGCGGGGGCCCGGGGCGGGTGTCAGGCGTGCGGGGGCGGTCCCTCCAGCGGGCGGCCGGGGACTCCCGGACGGCGCTGCCACGGGTGGGGGCCGGCGGGCGGGCGGTAGTCGACGCCGAGGGCGTCGAGGCGCCGGTAGTGGGTCTCCATGCGCCGGGTGAAGTCCGCGTGGTCGCGGTCGGCGGGGGCGGGGAGCGCGGACCAGACGACCTCGGCGAAGGCGGCGAGGCGCGGGTACACCTGGTAGTCGACGCGGGCGCGGTTCTCCATGACCTCGGTCCAGACGTTGGCCTGGGCGCCGAGGACGCGGGCGGCGGCCGCGGCGGAGAGGCCGGGCGGGACGGGTTCGAAGCGGTGGACGTCCTCCAGGGTGCGGACGTACCCGATGGGCATCGGCTCGTCCTCGCCCGGGGCCTGACGGTGGTCCAGGTAGACGTGCTGCTCGGGGCACATGACGACGTCGTGGCCGGCCTCGGCGGCGGCGATCCCGCCCGCGTACCCCCGCCAGGACGACACGGCGGCGCCCTCCGCCAGGCCGCCCTCCAGGATCTCGTCCCAGCCGATGAGGCGGCGGCCCCGGGCGGTGAGCCAGCGGTCGAAGTGGCGGACGAACCACGACTGGAGCCCGTCCTCGTCGCCGACGCCGAGTTCGGTGATGCGGGCCTGCGCGGTGGGGGAGGCCTTCCACTGGTCCTTGGGGCACTCGTCGCCGCCGATGTGCACGAACGGCGAGGTCTCCGCCGGGAAGAGGTCGAGGATCTCCTCGAGGACGCCCTCGTAGAAGCGGAGGACGGCCTCCGTGGGGGCGAGGACGTTGGGGTTGACGCCCCAGGTGTCCCAGACGGTCAGGGCGGTGGTGTCGACGACGTCGGTGTTGCCCAGTTCGGGGTACGCGGCGATGGCGGCCTGCGAGTGGCCGGGGAGGTCGATCTCCGGGACGACGGTGATGTGCCGGTCGGCGGCGTAGGCGACGATCTCGCGGATGTCGTCCTGGGTGTAGAAGCCGCCGTGCGGGGTGTCGTTCCAGTAGGGGGAGGCCCGGTGGCCCCACTTGGTACGGCTCCGCCACGCCCCGACCTCGGTGAGGCGCGGGTGGCGCCGGATCTCGACGCGCCAGCCCTGGTCGTCGGTGAGGTGGAGGTGGAGGACGTTCAGCTTGTGCGCGGCGAGCAGGTCGAGCTGGCGCAGGACGTCGTCCTTCGGCATGAAGTGGCGGGCCACGTCGAGCATGAGGCCGCGCCAGGCGAAGCGCGGGGCGTCCTCGACGGTGCGCTCCGCGAGGGCGGGCGGGGGGCCGGCGGTCAGGGGAGCGCGCCGGAAGGCTCCGGGGCCGAGGAGCTGGCGGAGGGTCTGGGCGCCCCAGAAGACGCCGGCGGGACCGCCGCCGGTGATCTCGACGGTGCCGCTCGCCGCCGAGACGCGCAGCCGGTACGCCTCCGGGGCGAGTGCGCCGTCGAGCCGGAGGCGGATGCCGGTGGCGGCCGGGCCGCCGTCGGCGGGCGGCGGGCGCAGGGGGAGGCGGAAGGCGGCGCCGAGGGTCGCGCGGAGCCAGCGTTCGGTGGTTCCGGTCCCGGGGGCGGCGTCCAGGGTCGTACGGCCGTCGAGGCGGAGGGTGCGGGTGCGGTCGTCCGGCCCCTCCACACGCAGGGGGGCCGGGACCAGGTCCATCGGGTCGGGGTTCACGCGTCAGTCCTTCACCGCGCCGCCCAGTCCGGAGACCAGT
>NZ_JAPSIW010000673.1 GCF_031178505.1 Streptomyces sp.
GGCGTGCTCGGGGCGAAGGCGCGGGCCGCCGCCACCGTGTCGTAACACAGCCCGTCGTACGTCGAGTTGGTGACCACCGCGTACTGCGCCTCCGGCGCGACGGCGCCGGCCGCCAGGGGGTTCTCCGCGACCCGGGCCGCGACCGCCTCGGGTGCGATCGCGTGCGGGGGGAGCGGGCCGGCGAGGCCGTAACCGTTGCGGGTGGGCACCAGATAGACGGGCCGGGCGCCCGAGATCACCAGCCCGTGCAGGACCGACTTGTGACAGTTCCGGTCGACCAGGGCGATCTCGTCGGCGGTCACGCTGTAGTGGCCCACCATCCGGTCGGCGGTGGAGTTGCCGTGCAGGACGAAGTACGTCCGGTCGGCCCCGAAGACCCGGGCGGCGTTGCGCTCCGCGTCACCGATGGGCCCGTTGTGCTCGAAGAGGGAACCGAGCGCGCCGACGGAGATCGACAGGTCGCTGCGGAACAGGCGCTCGCCGAAGTACTCGAAGAAGGCGCGGCCGGTCGCGGACTTGAGGAAGGCGACACCGCCCGAGTGCGCGGGGGTGTGCCACGAGTACTCGTGGGCGTCGTCGAAGCGCCGCAAGGCCTTGAAGAACGGCGGCAGGATGTCCTGGTGGTAGGCCTGGGCCGCCGCCACGATGCGCCCGGCGATGAAGGTGGCGGTGTCCTCCAGCGGCCAGACGTAGCCGATCACCGCCTCCGAGACCCACAGCGGAAGCCCTTCGAGATCCTGGTCGGAGTCGTCGTTCATCAGCAGGAAGACCGGCAGCCGCTTCCAGCGGCGCTGGATCTGGCGGAGGACGTCCGCGCCGCCGCCCTCCCCGTCGGCGCCGCCGGGCAGGTCCCAGGCGATCACGGCGGCCGAAAGCCCGGCCTCGGTCCGCAGGGTGGCCTTCGCCTCCTCGGCGCCGGTGGCCCAACGCGGATCCAGGCCCCGGTTGTCCAGCTCCTTGCCGATGCGGCGCACCTGCTCGGTGCTGACGCCGCCGGCCAGGGGGTTCTCGCGCAGTGCCAGCAGCACGCTGTTCCGTGTCATGTGTACGCCTCCGGTGGGGGGGGGGTGCGCCGATTCGTCGCGCATGTCGGCTGCGGCACAGTCTGGGGGGCGCGGGAGGGCGCGAACCGATCTTCGCCGCCGCTTTCACCCGCAGGTGTGGCGGCGGTCGGCCGCGACGCGGGGGGCCGGCCGGTCCCGGTCGGCCCCCGGGTCCTTCCCCCGGGTGTACGCCGAGGCGCCATGCCGTCCACCACCGCACCCACCACGCCCCCGCCCGGAGGGCCGCCCTCGGGGACCCCGGCCACCAGGCGTTCCTCGTCCTGTGCGCCGGCTTCACCGTGGCGCCCGCTCCTTCACGACACCGCGCTGCGCGACTCCGGGCTCCCGCTCGGCGCTCGCCCCGGCCCGCCCCGCCCGGCGTCACCCCGGCGGACACCGGCTCCCCTGAGGGCCACCACCCCACCGGTTCGCGGGGCCGCGCGCGGGGGGAGCCCCCTCCACGCGGGCACCGTCCCTCTCAGCGGCGGGCGCCGCCCGGGGCCCGCCCGAAGACCGTCACCGCGCAGGCACCTGCGGCGAGGGCCGCGCCCAGATACAGCACGGCCCCGACCCCGGCCGTGTCCGCCGCGAGGCCCCCGGCGAACGCCCCCAGCGCGATCGAGCCGTTGAAGGCACCGACGAACAGCGCCGAGGCCGCCTCCCGGGCGTCGGGGGCCGCTGCCAGCAGCCACGTCTGGGTGGCGACCGACACCCCGCCGTACGCGACGCCCCACACCGCCAGCAGCACCCCGGCCACCGGCACCGAACCACCGAACAGCGGCAGCGCGCCGACCGTCACCGCCGTCACCAGGCCGATCACCAGGAGCGTGCCGCGCGGCGAACGGGAGACCTGGGACCCGGCGGCGAAAGTGCCGACGACACCCGCGAGGCCGTACACCAGCAGCAGGGTGCCGATCGTCGTCGCGCCCGCGCCCGCCAGCCGCTCCAGGACCGGACGTACGTACGTGTACGCGGCGAAGTGCCCGGTCACCAGAAGCGCCACGACACCGAGCCCGGTCGCCACCGGCGGCCTTCCCGGCAGCCGCAGCACACCCCCCAGCCGCAGCTCCCCCTGCGCCGGGAGCGCCGGCAGCAGCACCGCCAGGGCGACCAGCACCACCAGCGCGAGAGCGCCGGCCGCCAGGAACGCCGCACGCCACCCCGCCAGTTCGCCGAGGAACGTACCGGCCGGGACGCCCAGCACGGAAGCCACCGCGATGCCGCTGAAGACCAGCGAGGTGGCCCGGCCCACGGACCGTGCCGGGACGAGCCGTACCGCCAGACCGGCCGCGACGGCCCACACCCCGCCCATGCCGACGCCCACCAGCACCCGCGCCACCACCATGACCGCGAAGTGCGGGGAGAACGCCGCCAGCAGATTGCCCGTCACCAGCGCCCCCATCAGCCCGCACAGCACCCGGCGGCGGTCGAAGCGGCTCAGCGCGGGGGTGAGGAGCGGTGCCGTCACCGCGGCCACCAGCCCCGTGACGGTGAGCGTCAGCCCGGCCGTGCCCTCGCTCACCCGCAGCGCGCCGCCGATCGGGGTGAGCAGACCCACCGGCAGCATCTCGGACGTGACCACCGTGAACGTCGCCCCGGTGACCGCCGTCACCGCCGCCCAGCCCCCGTGCCGCGTTCGCGCCCCGCCGGCCGCCGTACCCGTGATGTTCCCTGTCCCTGTCATGCGACCAGCCAACGCGGCGCGCCCCGCGGGAACAACGGCCGATCACTCATGCTTCGATGAGCGGGGCTCATCGATCGGCGTGGCGGCGGGAAAGGGGTCCGGGGGTATGGGCGGTCTGGAGATCCGCGAGCTGGAGGCGTTCCTCGCGCTCGCCGAGGAACTGCACTTCGGCCGGGCGGGGGAGCGGTTGTACGTCTCCCAGAGCCGGGTCAGCCAGCTGCTCCGCTCCCTGGAGCACCGGATCGGCGCCCCGTTGGTGGAACGGACCAGCCGCCGGGTGGGCCTCACCCCGCTCGGCGCCTCCTTCCTGGCGTCGCTGCGTCCCGCGTACGACACCCTGCGGGCGACCGTCGACGAGGCTCGCGCGGCCGCCCGGGGGGCCGTCGGGGTGCTGCGCATCGGCTTCCAGGGGACGGTCGACGACCGGGTGGCCGGGGCCCTCGCCCTGTTCGAGGAGCGCCACCCCGCATGGACGACCGAGGTGGTGGAGATCCCCCTCGCGGACCCCTTCGGGGCGCTGCGCCGCGAGGAGGTCGACTGCGGGGTGGTGCTGCTGCCGGTGGCGGAGGAGGACCTGGCGCTCGGGCCCGTCTTCTCCCGGCAGCCGCAGACCCTGGCGGTCTCCGTCCGGCACCCCCTGGCGGCTCGGGAGTCGCTCGCGGCGGAGGAGCTGGCGGACTGCCGGCTGATCGGCGTCCAGGACTCCGCCCCCGCCTACTGGCGACTCGCCCAGGCCCCGCGCGAGACGCCGGGCGGCCGGCCCGTCCCGGCCGGGCCCCTGGTCACCACCCTGCAGGAGGGCCTGTCGCTCGCCGCGGCGAACCGGGGGGCCATGCTGCTGTGCCGGTCGACCGCCGAGTACCACGGCCGCCGGGGCTCCCTCGCGTTCGTCCCGGTCGACGGCCTCCCCGACTCCTGGCTCGGCCTGGTCCTGCGCCGTACGGATCCGGCCCCGCAGGCCCGCGCCTTCTCCCGCGCCCTCGCCGACACCCTCGCCTCGGCCGATCCGGCGCCGGACGGACCGGAGCACGCTCCCGGTGCGGGGGAGGGGAGGGGGACGAAGGCGACCTGCGCGGGCGGTGCGGGCTGACAGGGACGAGCCGACCGGCCCGCACCGCTCGCGCGGCCGGAGACGGGCCGACGGACGCGGCCGGGTCGGCGCGACCGGGGCACGGCCCGCCTGCCGGTT
>NZ_JAPSIW010000073.1 GCF_031178505.1 Streptomyces sp.
TCGGGCTGCCGCACGCCCCACACCCCCCGGGGCGGGCGGCAGCCCGATCCCCTCGGCCGCCCTGGAACCACCCCCCCAGTTCCAGGGCGGCCGGCTCTCTTCACGGCGCTCGTCGCCCTCGCCGTCGTGACCTGGCAGGTGCTCGTCCACGGCCCTCTGGCCAGGCTCGACGAGCGGGTTTCCCGCGCCGTGGTGGACACGGCCCCCCGGCGCCTGAGCGAACTCGCCTCCGATTTCGGCAATCTGACGGTCGCCCTGCCGGTCCTCCTCTGCGCGATGGCGTACGCGGTGTGGCGCGGCCGCCGGCACGCCGCCCTGTACGCGGGCCTGGCGATGGCCGCCGTACCGCTCCTGGTCGTTCCGCTGAAGGAGTGGACCGCCCGCCCCGGCCCGCTGGAGCCCTGGGCGCACGGCTATTACCCCTCGGGTCACACGGCGACGGCCGCGGTGGCCTACTTCGGCGCGGCCTTCCTCGTCTCGAACCGGCTGGTTCCCGTCGCCGCCGTCCTGACGGCGGTGACGGGAACCGGGCTGGTGCTGCGGGGCTACCACTGGCCGCTGGACGTGTTCGCCAGTCTCTGCCTCAGCCTGCTGGTGCTGGCGGTCAGTTCCAGCGGTACGCGTCGAAGTTCCGGCTGAACTCCCACTGGTCGTAGCGGTCCCAGTTGATCGACCAGGTCATCAGGCCGCGCGGGTCGGGCCAGGTGCCGTGGGTCCGGTCGGTGCCGCAGTCGGTCGCCTTCGTCAGGCAGTTGAGGGCCTTGTTCACCTCGGCAGGTACGCACCGGCGCGCGGGTCCTGGCCGCCCCAGGGGCCGGAGCCGTAGTACTGGTGGCCGAGCTGGACCAAGAAGGTCTCCGGGGTCCATCGTCAGGACGAAGAGGCGGGGCCGGGGCCGGCGGGCGGGACGCCGGGAGGGCCCTCCTCCGGGCGCCTGCGTGCGGCCAGTTCCGCCGCCGCCTCGTGCATGGCCCGCTCCAGGAGGGCCGGGTCGGTGAGGGTGCCCGTGCCGTCGGGCGGCACCAGCCAGCGCACGCCGCCGCTCGTCACCCGGCCCGGATGGGGCACGACGATCCAGGTGCCGGAGCCGGCGGCGCGGACGCCGGTGCCGAGCCAGCGGGCGGCGGTGCCCGGCGGGACGAAGAAGCCGGTGCGGGCGTCCCCGGGGTCGGTGAGGACCGGGCCGGGCCGGTCCACGAGCCGGGCGAGGACGTCGAGGGCGGGGCGGCCGAGCCCGCCCGGCAGGATCAGCACGTCCCAGCGCCGGCCCGCGGGCAGCAGCGCGACCCCGTGCGGGTTGCGTTCCCACTCCCACCGGCAGGCGTCGGGCTCGGGCGCCACCGAGGCCAGCCACTCCACCGCGCTCCGGATCCCCGGGGCCCCCGTACCTGTCATCGCAGCGTTCTCCTCTCCGTGCGGACACGGTGTCCGCACGGAGAGAGCGGGCCGGACGGCCGCCCTTACGCGACATCACCCACCCGTGTCATGTGACCTGAGTCACACAGCCTGCCCGGGGGGTCAGCTGTCGAAACCGAGGCCGAGACGGTCCATCGCCTTCAGCCACAGGTTGCGCCGGCCGCCGTTGGCGTCGGCGCGGGCGAGGGACCACTTGGTGAGGCCGATCCCGGCCCAGGCGATCGGTTCGGGCGGGAACGGCAGCGGCTTGGAGCGGACCATCGACAGCTCCGTCCGCTCGGTGCGCTCACCGGAGAGCAGGTCGAGCATCACCTCGGCGCCGAAGCGGGTGGCACCGACGCCGAGGCCGGTGAACCCGGCCGCGTACGCCACCCTGCCCTGGTGGGCGGTGCCGAAGAAGGCGGAGAAGCGCGAGCAGGTGTCGATGGCGCCGCCCCAGGCGTGGCTGAACCGGAGCCCCTCCAGCTGCGGGAAGCAGGTGAAGAAGTGCTGGGCCAGCTTGAGGTACGTCTCGGGGCGGTGGTCCATCTCGGCGGCCACCTTGCCGCCGAAGCGGTACACCGCGTCGTAACCGCCCCACAGGATGCGGTGGTCGGCGGTGATGCGGAAGTAGTGGAACTGGTTGGCGGAGTCGCCGAGGCCCTGCCGGTTCCGCCAGCCGACCGAGGCGAGCTGCTCGGGGCTGAGCGGTTCGGTCATGAGGGCGTAGTCGTAGACCGGAACGGTGTAGTGCCGCACCCGCTTGACCAGGGACGGGAAGACGTTGGTGCCGAGGGCGACCCGCCGGGCGGCGACCCGGCCGTACGGGGTGCGGACGGCCATGCCGCCGCCCGCGGGCACCAGGTCGAGCCCGGGGGTGTTCTCGAAGATCCGCACGCCCAGGCCGAGGCAGGCGCGCTTGAGGCCCCAGGCCAGCCTGGCCGGGTGGAGCATGGCGACGCCGCGCCGGTCCCAGAGGCCGGCGAGGAAGGTCGGGGAGTCGACCTCGGCCCGGACGGCGTCCCGGTCCAGGAGCTCCAGGCCGTCGGCGAGGCCGAGCCGGTCGGCCTCCTCGTACCACTGGTGGAGTTCCTCGGTCTGGTGCGGCTCGGTGGCGACGTCGATCTCGCCGGTGCGCTCGAAGTCGCAGTCCAGGGAGTAGCGGGCGACGGCCTCCTCGATGGCGTCGAGGTTGGCCTCGCCCATGCGCTCCAGCTTCGGCAGCTCGCCGGGCCAGCGGGCCAGTCCGTTGCCGAAGCCGTGGGTGAGGGAGGCGGCGCAGAAGCCGCCGTTGCGGCCCGAGGCGGCCCAGCCCACCTCGCGGCCCTCGATGAGCACGACGTCCCGGGAGGGGTCCCGCTCCTTGGCGAGGAGCGCGGTCCACAGTCCGCTGTAGCCGCCGCCGACGACGAGGAGGTCGCACTTCTCGGTGCCGGTGAGGGCGGGCAGGGCGCCGGGCTTGCCGGGGTCTTCCAGCCAGAAGGGGACGGGCTGGGCGTCGGAGAGAGATTGTGCAGCGAGACGCATGGCGACTGGGGCCATGGTTTCCAACTCCTTCGGTGCCTGACCGGCTGCCGGTCAGGCCGTTGCGGTCTTCTTGCGCCGGTTCGCGATGAGCTGGCCGGTCACGACGATCAGTACCGCCAGGACGAACATGGCGGTGCCGATGACGTTGATCTGAACGGGGGTTCCACGCTGTGCCGAGCCCCAGACGAACATGGGGAAGGTCACGGTGGACGGGCCCGCGTTGAAGTTGGTGATGATGAAGTCGTCGAACGAGAGCGCGAAGGCCAGGAGGCCGCCGGCGGCGATGCCGGGCGCGGCGATCGGCAGGGTGACACGCAGGAAGGTCTGCGCGGGCCCCGCGTAGAGGTCGCGCGCGGCTTCCTCCAGGCGCGGGTCCATGGACATGATCCGTGCCTTGACCGCCGTCACCACGAACGACAGGCAGAACATGATGTGGGCGATGAGGACGGTGAGGAAGCCGAGCTGGACACCCATGTTGAGGAAGAGGGTGAGGAGCGAGGCGGCCATGACGACCTCGGGCATCGCCATCGGCAGGAAGATCAGCGAGTTGATCGCGCCGCGGGCCCGGAAGCGGTAGCGGACGAGCGCGAAGGCGATCATCGTGCCGAGGAGGACCGCCCCGAGCGTGGCCCAGGCGGCCAGCTGGAGGGAGAGCGTCAGCGACCGGCACAGGTCGGCGACGCCGCACGGATCCTTCCAGGCGTCGGTGGAGAACCGCTGCCAGGAGTAGTTGAAGCGCCCGTTCGGCCGGTTGAACGAGAAGACCATGACCACGGCGTTCGGCAGGATCATGTACGCGAGCGTCAGCAGGCCGGCGATGACGACGAGGTTCTTGCGGAGCCAGCGCATCAGACCAGGTCCTCCGTTCCCGCCTTGCGGATGTAGACGGTGACCATGAACAGCACGATCGCCATGAGGATGAAGGACAGGGCGGCGGCGGTCGGGTAGTCGAGGACGCGGAGGAACTGCGACTGGATGACGTTGCCGACCATCTTGGTGTCGGTGGAGCCGAGCAGCTCGGCGTTGACGTAGTCGCCGCTCGCCGGGATGAAGGTGAGCAGGGTGCCGGAGACCACGCCGGGCATCGACAGCGGGAAGGTCACCTTGCGGAAGGTCGTCGCCGGGGAGGCGTACAGGTCCTGCGCCGCCTCGTGCAGCCGGGTGTCGATCCGCTCCAGGGAGGTGTAGAGGGGCAGGATCATGAACGGCAGGAAGTTGTACGTGAGGCCGCAGACGACCGCCATCGGGGTGGCGAGGACGCGGTCGCCCTCGGTCCAGCCGAGCCAGCTCGTCACGTCGAGGACGTGCAGGGCGCCCAGCGCGTCCACCACGAGGCTGTCGTCGGCCAGGATCGTCTTCCAGGCCAGCGTCCGGATGAGGAAGCTGGTGAAGAAGGGCGCGATGACGAGGACGAGGAGCAGGTTGCGCCAGCGGCCGGCCTTGAAGGCGATGAGGTACGCGAGCGGGTAGCCGAGCAGCAGGCAGAGCAGGGTCGCGGTCCCGGCGTACAGCAGGGAGCGGACGAACTGCGGCCAGTACTCCTGGAAGGCGTCCCAGTAGGTCCGGAAGTGCCAGGTGACCTGGAAGCCCTGCTCCAGGGAGCCGGTCTGCACGGAGGTCGAGGCCTGGTAGACCATCGGCAGCGCGAAGAAGACGAGCAGCCAGACGATGCCGGGCAGCAGCAGCCAGTAGGGGACGAGGCGTCTGCGGGTGGCGGGCCTGCGCGGCACGGGCCCGTCCACCGGCGGCGCCTCGGTCGTCGGCGTGGCGCTCACAGCGAGTCCTCCACCGTCTCCACACCGGCGTCGATGTCCTGGTCGGCGTCGAGGCCGAAGGTGTGGGCGGGGTTCCAGTGCAGGACGACCTCGGTGCCGGGGAGGAGTCCGGCGCGCCGCTCGACGTTCTGTTCGTACACCTGGAGCTCGGCGCCGGCCGGCGAGTTCACCACGTACTGGGTGGAGACACCGATGAACGAGGAGTCGGCGATCCGTCCGGTGACCCGGTTGCGGTCCGCACCGATCTCCCCCGCGTCGTCGGCGTGCGCGAGCGAGATCTTCTCGGGGCGGACGCCGACGAGGAGCTTGCCGCCCTTGCGGACGGCGGAGGGACAGCGGTCGGCGGGCACCCGCAGCCGCCCGCCGCCGGCCGTGACGAGCACGTCGGCGCCGGTGTCCAGGACGTCGGCCTCGATGAGGTTGGAGGTGCCGAGGAAGTTGGCGACGAAGGTGGTGCGCGGGTTCTCGTACAGGTCGGCGGGGGCGCCGAGCTGCTCGACCCGGCCGCCGTTCATCACCGCGACCTGGTCGGCCATGGTCATGGCCTCCTCCTGGTCGTGGGTGACGTGCACGAAGGTGATGCCGACCTCGGTCTGGATGCGCTTGAGCTCCAGCTGCATCTGGCGGCGCAGCTTGAGGTCGAGGGCTCCGAGCGGCTCGTCGAGGAGGAGCACCTGCGGGTGGTTGATGAGGGCGCGGGCCACGGCGACGCGCTGCTGCTGGCCGCCGGAGAGCTGGTGCGGCTTGTGCGTGGCCTTGTCGCCGAGCTGGACGAGTTCCAGCATGTCGTCGACCTGCTTCTTCACCGACTTGATGCCGCGCCGGCGCAGACCGAAGGCGATGTTCTCGGAGATGTCCATGTGCGGGAAGAGCGCGTAGGACTGGAAGACGGTGTTGACCGGCCGCTTGTAGGGCGGCAGGTCGGTGACGTCCGTGTCACCGAGGAAGACGCTGCCGGTGCTGGGGTCCTCCAGGCCGGCGATCATGCGCAGGGTGGTGGTCTTGCCGCAGCCGGAGGCGCCGAGGAGGGCGAAGAAGGAGCCCTGGGGGACGGTCAGGTCGAGCGGGTGGACGGCGGTGAAGGAGCCGTAGGTCTTGCTGATGCCGGTGAGACGGACGTCGCCGCCGGTGGTGGTGTCGGTCATGGGTGGTGGTCCCGGTCGGTGAGAGGGGTGGACGACGACTGCCTCAGGCGCCGATGAGCTTGGCGAACTTCTCCTCGTACGCGGTCTCCTCGGCGCTGCTGAGCGAGCGGAAGGCGCGGGACTTCCTGGCCATGGCCTTGTCGGGGAGGATCAGCGGGTTGTCCGCCAGTGCGGGGTCGATCTTGGCGAGTTCGTCCTTCACCCCGTCGACGGGGCAGACGTAGTTGATGTAGGCGGCGAGCTGGGCGGCGACGGGCAGCTCGTAGTAGTGGTCGATGAGCTTCTCGGCGTTGGTCTTGTGGCGGGCCTGCGCGGGGACGAGCAGGTTGTCGCTGGAGGTGATGTAACCGGCCGCGGGGATGGCGAACTTGATGTCGGGGTTGTCCGCCTGGAGCTGGATGACGTCACCGGCCCAGGCCAGACAGGCCGCGAGGTCGCCCTTGTCGAGGTCGGAGGTGTAGTCGTTGCCGGTGAAGCGGCGGATCTGCTTCTTGTCGACGGCCTTCTGGAGGCGGCCGACGGCCGCGTCGAAGTCGGCGTCGGTGAAGCTGCCGGGGTCCTTGCCCATGTCGATGAGGGTCATGCCGACGGAGTCGCGCATCTCGGTGAGGAAGCCGACGCGGCCCTTGAGGGAGGGGTCGTCGAGGAGCTGGCTGACCGAGTAGACCTTCTTCCCGCCGGTCGCCTTGGCGTTGTAGGCGATGACGGTGGAGATGCCGGTCCACGGGTACGAGTAGGCGCGGCCCGGGTCCCAGTCGGGGCTGCGGAACTGGGCCGACAGGTTGGCGTAGGCGTGGGGGAGGTTCGAGGGGTCGAGCTTCTGGGCCCAGCCGAGCCGGATGATGCGGGCGGCCAGCCAGTCGGTGACGCAGATCAGGTCGCGGCCGGTGTCCTGGCCGGCCGCGAGCTGCGGCTTGATCTTGCCGAAGAACTCGACGTTGTCGTTGATGTCCTCGGTGTACTTGACCTTGATCCCGGTGCGCTGCGTGAACGCGTCCAGGGTGGGGCGGGCCTTCTCGTCCTCGCTCACGTCCATGTACTCGGTCCAGTTGGAGAAGGCGAGGGTCTTCTCCTTGGCCGAGAAGTCGGTGGAGGCGGGACCCTGGCCCTCGCGCTTGGCCGGCGGGATGCCGCAGGCGGCGAGGGTCGTGAGGCCGCCGGCGGTGAGCGCGCCGACACCGCCCGCGCGCAGCAGCGAACGGCGGCTGAGGGCGCCCCGGCCGTTCGTGAGGCTGCGCCGTATCGCCGCGCGCTGCGCGGCGGACAGGCTGTCGGGCTCGTACTGCTCCATGCGCTGTGCCCTTTCGGGATGGTTCGCCGCTGGTCGGGCGGCGGGCTGCTATCGGTCCCCGAAGATCGTGCGGTGCCAGTCCTTGGCGGCCACCGCCGTGTTGTCGTACATCACGTGCTTGACCTGCGTGTACTCCTCGAAGGAGTACACCGACATGTCCTTTCCGAAGCCCGAGGCCCGGTATCCGCCGTGGGGCATCTCGCTGATGATCGGGATGTGGTCGTTGACCCAGACGCAGCCGGCCTTGATCTCGCGGGTGGCCCGGCCCGCCCGGTAGACGTCGCGGCTCCAGGCGGAGGCGGCGAGGCCGTAGGGGGTGTCGTTGGCGAGCCGGATGCCCTCGTCGTCGCTGTCGAAGGGCAGGGCCACCAGGACCGGACCGAAGATCTCCGAGCGGACGACCTCGCTGTCCTGCGCGGCGCCGGTGATCAGGGTCGGTCGATAGTACGCACCGTCCTTGAGGTCTCCGCCGGGAGCCTCGCCGCCGGTGACGACGGTGGCGTAGCCGCGGGCGCGCTCGACGAAACCGGCGACCCGGTCGCGCTGGGCGTGGCTGATGAGCGGGCCGAGGTCGGTGGCGGGGTCGAAGGGGTCGCCGAGACGGACGGTCTCCATGAGTGCGGCGACGCGGGCGACGAAGGCGTCGAAGAGGGGCCGCTGGACGTAGGCGCGGGTGGCGGCGGTGCAGTCCTGGCCGGTGTTGATGAGGGAGGCGGCGACGGCGCCGTGGGCCGCGGCCTCCAGGTCGGCGTCGTCGAAGACGACGAAGGGGGCCTTGCCGCCGAGTTCGAGGTGGAGGCGCTTGACGGTGGCGGTGGCGATCTCGGCGACCCGCTTGCCGACGGCGGTGGAGCCGGTGAAGGAGGTCATGGCGACGGACGGGTGGCCGACGAGGTGTTCGCCGGCGGTGCGGCCGGCGCCGGTGACGATGTTGACGACGCCGTCGGGGAGGCCGGCGGCGGTGGCCGCCTCGGCGAACATGAGGGAGGTGAGCGGGGTGAGCTCGGCCGGCTTGAGGACGACGGTGTTGCCGGCGGCGACGGCCGGGAGGATCTTCCAGGCGGCCATCTGGAGGGGGTAGTTCCAGGGGGCGATGGAGCCGATGACGCCGATGGGCTCGCGCCGTACGTAGGAGGTGTGGTCGCCGCTGTACTCGCCGGCGGACTGGCCCTGGAGGTGGCGGGCGGCCCCGGCGAAGAAGGCGGTGTTGTCGACGGTGCCGGGCACGTCGAACTCGGTGGTGAGCTTGAGGGGCTTGCCGCACTGGAGGGATTCCACGCGGGCGAAGTCATCGGCCCGTTCGGCGAGGACGCCGGCGAGCCGGTGGAGGGCCTCCGCGCGCTCGGCGGGGGTGGCGCCCGCCCAGGCGGGGAGGGCCGCCTCGGCGGCGGCGACGGCGGCGTCCACGTCGGCGGTCGAGGCGAGCGCGTAGGTGAGGACGCTCTCCCCCGTCGCCGGATCGATCACGTGGTGGTCCTGGCCCGAGGTCCCGTGGCGCGGTCGCCCGCCGATGTACTGCGCGCCGTCCGCGAAGCGGTCCGTCACCTGGAAGCGGTTGCCCATGACGCTCTCCGTTGTTCCAGCTCGAATTGAGTGCCGATCCTGACAGAGGCTTGTCGGCCCAACAAGTGATTCCGTTGTTGCCTTTTGGTTACGCGACGGAATCGGTCGACCATGTGTCGAGGCCTCCGGAAAATCTCCGTACGGAGTGTCCGTGGCGCCTGCCAGACTCGCGTGCATGACCATGATCGAGGAGCTGACACAGCAGGTCAGCGGGGGTGAACGGGTGAAGTGGCTGCATTTCTGGGGCCACCGTCCGCACCCGGACGGGCGGCTCTCGGCGAGCTGTCTGAGCCAGTGGTGGCCGGCGCCGTTCACCGTGGACGGGGTGGAGTACGCGACCGCCGAACACTGGATGATGGCCGCCAAGGCCCGTCTCTTCGGCGACGCCGCGGCCGAGCGGGCCGTGCTGGCCGCCGCCACCCCGGCGGAGGCGAAGAACGCGGGCCGGCTGGTGCGGGACTTCGACGAGGCGGTGTGGGAGCGGGAGCGCTTCGGGACCGTCGTCGCGGGCAGCGTCCACAAGTTCTCCTCGGACGAGGCCCTGCGCGGTTTCCTTCTCTCCACCGGCACCCGCGTCCTGGTGGAGGCCAGCCCGCTGGACCGGATCTGGGGCATCGGGCTCGCCGCCGACGACCCGCGCGCCCACGACCCGGCCCGCTGGCGCGGCCTCAACCTGCTGGGCTTCGCCCTGATGGAGGCCCGCGACCGGCTGCGCGCGGCGGCCGGGTGACACCGGCCCCCCGCGCGCGGCCTGCCGGAAACCCCTCCCGCGGGGCGGCCCGCCAGGGCCGGTCCCGCCGCATGGCCGTCAGGCCGGTGGTCCTACCGGGTGGCCGTCAGGCTGGTGGCGAACGGGTTCTCGCTGTCACCGGACGACGAGGGGTCCTGGGTGAGCGACCAGATGAGGAAGCCCAGGAAGGCCCCGCTGATCACGATGCCGATCGAGCCGAGGATGACACCGGCGAGCGCCATGCCGCGGTTCGTGGCCTCGCCCCGGTTGGCCTTCTTCATGCCGATGACGCCGAAGACGAGGGCCATGACGCCGAGGACGACGCCGAGGCCCCAGAAGCAGAAGCCGGCCACGGCGATGATGCCGAGGATCATGGCCGTGATGCCCATGCCGTTGGAGGGCGTGGTGCCCCAGCCCGGCTGCGTCCCGTACCCGTAGGCGGGCGGGTAGCCGTACGACGGCCCGGGCGGCGCGGCGGGAGCCGGGGCCGGGTAGCCGTAGGCGCCGGGGGTGGCCGCCGGGCCGCCGGGGGCGACCGGAGGCGGCGGGACGTCGGCGGCGGGTCCGCCCGCGGACGGCATGGACGTGACGGTCGGCTGGTCGTGGACCGGGGACGTGGCCGAGCCCTTGCTCAGTTCCACCCCGTCGCGGTTCGGCGGAGCCCACGGGTCCGCCGGGTCGAAGCCGCCCGGCTGCTGGTGTCGGTTGTCAGACATGGGCCTCCCCCATCGTGGTCACGTCATGCTACGGCCTCCCCCGTACGGGGGAACCGACCGGCCTACGATGACCTGATGACCGATCTGCGCCCCGGCCTCAGCCCGGATCTCCACCCCTTCATCGCCGGCCTGCCCAAGGCCGAACTGCACGTCCACCACGTCGGCTCCGCCTCCCCCCGGATCGTCGCCGAGCTCGCCGCCCGGCACCCGGACTCCAAGGTCCCCACCGACCCGGAGGCGCTGGCCGACTACTTCACCTTCACGGACTTCGCCCACTTCATCGAGGTCTACCTCTCGGTCGTGGACCTGGTCCGCACGCCGGAGGACGTGCGGCTGCTGACCTTCGAGGTGGCCCGGGACATGGCCCGGCAGAACATCCGGTACGCCGAACTGACCGTCACCCCCTACTCCTCCACCCGGCGCGGCATCGACGAGCGGGCCTTCATGGAGGCGATCGAGGACGCCCGCAAGGCGGCCGAGGCCGAGTTCGGCACGGTCCTGCGCTGGTGCTTCGACATCCCCGGCGAGGCCGGCCTGGAGGCCGCCGAGGAGACCGCGAGGCTCGCCACCACGGACGGCATCCGCCCGGAGGGCCTGGTCTCCTTCGGCCTGGGGGGTCCCGAGATCGGTGTGCCGCGCCCCCAGTTCAAGCCGTACTTCGACCGGGCCCGGGCGGCCGGCCTGCGCTCCGTCCCGCACGCGGGTGAGACGACCGGCCCCGAGACGGTCTGGGACGCGCTGCGCGAACTCGGCGCCGAACGCGTCGGCCACGGCACCAGTTCGGTCGAGGACCCGGCACTCCTGGCCCACCTGGCCGAGCACCGGATCGCCCTGGAGGTCTGCCCGACCTCCAACATCGCCACCCGGGCCGTCGCCACCCTGGACGAGCACCCGATCCGGGCCATGGTCGACGCCGGGGTACTGGTGACGGTCAACAGCGACGACCCGCCGATGTTCGGCACCGACCTCAACAGCGAGTACGCGGTCGCCGCCCGGCTCCTCGGCCTGGACGAGCGCGGTGTCGCCGCCCTGGCCAGGAACGCCGTGGAGGCCTCCTTCCTCGACCCGGCCGGCAAGGCCCGGCTCGCCGCCGAGATCGACGCCTACACCGAGGCCTGGCTCGCCCGCTGAGGCACCGACAATGGGCTCATGCGCCCTGTCACTGTCGTAGGTCATCGCGGCGACCCGTACCGCGTCCGTGAGAACACGCTCCCCTCGATCGCCTCCGCGATCGAGCGGGGCGCGGACGCCGTCGAGGTCGACGTCCGGCTCACCGCGGACGGGGTGCCCGTCCTCCTCCACGACGACACGCTGAAGCGGCTGTGGCGGCACGAACTGCCGCTCGCCGCCCTCCCGTACGCGCGGCTGCGCGAACTGACGAACGGCGGGGTGCCGACCCTCCGCGAGGCGCTGGTGGTGGCGGGGTCGCACCGGCTGATGCTGGATCTGCCCGGCGGTGACGAGCGGTCGGTCCGCACGGTCGTCGGCACGGTCCGCGAGTGCGGGGCCGCCGAGCGCGTCTACTACTGCGCGGGGGCGGTCGCCATGCTCCAGGTGCGGGCGGCCGACCCGGACGCCGAAATCGCCCTCACCTGGACCTCGCTCGCCCCGCCCCGGCCGGTGCTGCTCGACGCGGTCCGCCCGAAGTGGCTCAACTACCGTTTCGGGCTGATCAGCCGGCCGCTGACCGACCGGATCCACCGGGACGGCCTGCTCGTCTCGGCGTGGACGGCCGACACCCGGCGCACCATGCGCCGGCTGATCGCCGCCGGGGCCGACTCCCTCACCACCAACCGGGTCGACGCGCTCGCCGCCGTCCTGCGCGAGGGCCGGTAGGCGTGGGGACACGGGGGGAGGTCCGCGACCGGTGGGCGCGGGCGCGGACCTGGGGCGCCGCCAATCCGTGGGCGGTGGACGCCGGGCTCGCGCTGCTCGTGCAGGCCGCGATGACGATGCCGTTCGTGGTGCCGCGCCCCGCGCACCTGGAGCCGGCGACGTGGAGCGCGTACGGCCTGATGACGCTCACCGTGCTGCCGCTGGTGGCCCGCCGGCGGGCGCCGATGGCGGTGCTGTGCGCGGTGCTGGCGACGAGCGCCCTGTACACGCTGGCCGTGGACGGTCCTGGGCAGCCCCTGCCGTACACCGGGCTCGTCGCCGTGTACACGATCGCCGCGCTCTCGGTGGTCTGGAAGCGCCTGGTGACCGCCGCGGTCCTGGTGGTGGCGGTGCCGGTATCGGTATGGCTGAACACCCGGTCGGCGCGTGAACTGACCTTCTCCCTCTTCGTGTTCGGTGCCGCCTACGTCCTCGGCCGGCTCACCGCCGCCCGGCAGCGCGCCCAGGTGGTCGAGGCCGAGCGGGCCGCCGCGCGGGAACGGGCCCGGATCGCCCGGGAGATGCACGACGTCCTCTCGCACGCGGTGAGCCTGATGGTCGTCCAGGCGGAGGCCGGACCGGTCGCGGTACGGGCGGCGCCGGAGCGGGCCGAGGCCGCGTTCGAGGCGATCTCCGAGACGGGCCGGGAGGCGATGGTCCAGCTGCGGCGGATGCTGGGCGTGCTGCGGGAGGCCCCCGGCGCGGGCGGGCCGCCGCGCGCTCCGCAGCCGGACCTCGGCGAGCTGCCCGCCCTGCTCGACCGGGTTCGGGCCGGCGGCCTCGGCGTCGTGTACGAGACCTCCGGCGGGGTGCGGGCGCTGCCCTCCTCGGTCGGTTCCACGGTCTACCGGATCGTGCAGGAGGCCCTGACCAACGTGGTCCGGCACGCCGGGGCCCGTACCGCGAGCGTCCGCCTCGACCACGCGGACGGCCGGCTGACGGTGCTCGTCCGGGACGACGGGCACGGGCCCCGCGTCCCCGCCGCCGCGCCGGTCACCGGTCACGGCCTGGTCGGCATCCGGGAGCGGGCCGCCGCGCACGGCGGGAGCGTGTCGGCGGGCCCGGGGCCGGACGGGCGCGGGTTCGAGGTGCGGGTGCTGCTGCCCGTACCCTCCACGGCGGAGGTGGGGTCGTGACGATCCGTGTGGTGGTGGCCGACGACCAGGAGCTGGTGCGCGGCGGCTTCGCGATGATCCTGGAGGCGCAGCCGGACATCGAGGTGGTGGCGGAGGCCGGCGACGGCGCGGCGGCGCTCGCGGCGGTGCGGGCGCACGCGCCCGACGTGGCGCTGCTCGACATCCGGATGCCGCGCGTGGACGGCATCGAGGCCTGCCGGGCGATCGCCGCGGAGTCCGCCTGCCGGACGGTGATGCTGACGACCTTCGACACGGACGCGTACGTGTACGAGGCGCTGCACGCGGGCGCGAGCGGCTTCCTCCTGAAGGACGTGCGGCGCGACGACCTGGTGCACGCGGTCCGGGTGGTGGCGGCGGGCGACTCGCTGCTCGCGCCGTCCGTGGCGCGGCGGCTCGTGGTGCAGTACACGTCCGGCGGGCCGCGCCGGACGGAACCGGACCCGCGGCTCGGCGCCCTGACGGGGCGGGAGCGGGAGACGCTGCTGCTCCTCGCGCGCGGTCTGTCGAACGCGGAGATCGCGGCGGAACTGGTGGTGAGCGAGCACACCGTGAAGACGCACGTGGGCAACGTGCTGGCCAAGCTGGGTCTGCGGGACCGGGTGCAGGCGGTCATCTGCGCCTACGAGACGGGTCTGGTCGCGGCGGGTGCTCCCCCGGCCGGGGGAGACGCGGGGGTGGTTCCTCCCCCGTGGGGTTGAGGAACCGGTGCGGCAAGGCCGCCGGTGCGGGCGATCCGCGCGGCGGCGCCGGTCAGCAGGATGGGAGCCGTCCGCAACGACGTTTCTCCACACGGGAGTTCAGCATGGGAAAGACCACCCGCACCCTGCTCGCCGCCGCCCTGCTCCTGGGCGCCGGGGCGCCCTCCGCCGTCGCGGCGGACCCGGCGTGGGCGGCGCCGGGCTCCGGCGTGCCGGCCGTCGCCGCCTCCCCGGCGGCGGGCCCGGACCTGAGCGCGGTGATCGCGGGCCTGCCGCGCGCCGACGCCACGGCCGCGCTCGTCCGGGTCGGCGGCACCGAGGGCTCGTGGCGGGGCGGGGCGGGCGTGCGCGATCTGGAGTCGATGAGCCCGTCGGTCGCGGACGGGCGGTTCCGGATCGGTTCGGTGACGAAGGTCTTCACCGCGGCGACCGTCCTCCGGCTCGCCGAGGAGGGCCGCGTCGATCTCGACCGGACGGCCCGCTCGTACCTGCCGGAGCTGATCCCCGGCCGCCACGCCACGGTGACGGTGCGTCAGCTGCTCGACCACACCCATGGCATCCCGGCCGCCGCCCTCCCCCGCAGGACCGTCGAGGAGGCGTACGCGCACCGCTTCGACCGCTACACGGCCGAGGAGCTGGTCCGCTCGGCGACGGCGCAGCCGCGCGAGTTCCGGCCGGGCACCCGGCAGCACTACCTCAACATCGGCTACACGATCGCCGGCCTGATCGTGGAGCGGGTCACCGGCACCTCCTACGAGCGTCAGCTGGAGCTCCTGGTGCTCCGCCCCCTCGGCCTGCGCGACACCTACGCGCCCGGCGCCTCGCCGCTGATCGCGGGGCCGTACAACCACGGCTACCAGACGATGCGGCTCGACGACGGTACGACGGGGCTGCGCGACGTGTCGGTGTGGGGTGCGACGGACGCGTGGGCGGCGGGCGACCTCGTCTCGACCACCGCCGACCTGGAGCGTTTCACCCGGGCCCTGTTCGCGGGCCGGGTGGTGCGCGGCCCGCTCCTGGAGGAGATGTTCACGCTGCCGAAGGTGCGGGACGCGAAGTCGGGCGACCCGGCCGCCTACTCCGTGGGCCTCTCGATGAAGCGGCTGGGCGGGCGCGAGGTGTGGGGCAAGACGGGGGGCCGCTGGGGGTTCAACGCGGCCGTCGCCTCGACCCGCGACGGCGCCCGCACCCTGGTGTACGCCGTGAACTCCACGGACGCCAAGGGCGAGGACATGAACCCGACGGCCCTGGGCCTGATGGTCGCCGCCTACGGCCTGCCGGAGTAGCGCGGGGCCCCGGGCCGCCGACGGCCCGGTCCGGGGTGCGGGCCG
>NZ_JAPSIW010000674.1 GCF_031178505.1 Streptomyces sp.
GTCCTCCGAGTCCGCTGCACCGGAACTCGCGGCCCGTCCTCACGGTCCATAGCTCCCCCTGCCCGTACCGCTGGTTTCGCCCACGACAGTCTGCCTTGTCCGGAGGGAGTCCGTCAGCATCGGGGCGGCCGTTGCGGAGCCGTTACGGAGCCGTCCTCCACGCCGTCCTCCGCCCCGCTCTCCGGTGCGCCTCCCACCCGTCCCCGGGCCTTCGGAGGGGGCCGCCGCGGCAGCCGGCGGACGGCGGATTCAGGAGGCGGAGGTCACAAGGGGCCGCCGGGCGTCCGCGACGCGGGCGTACGGCGTGCCGCGGGCCGCTGTCCGTACGGGCCGGGGAGCCGCCGAAAATTCCTCGGGAAATTTTGGAAACGGACATTTGGGGTGCGGCTGCGGTTCCCGCATGGCGGACGGCGGTCGGCCGACCTACCAGTTGGTCGGCCCGGCCAGTTGTCGATCTTTCAATCATCGGCGACGAACCCCGTTCACCCTCGCAATGCAAGGCATTTGATCGTCAACTTCGGCGGATTGAGATCTTCCGGATGTGGAAACCGCAGCACTTAACGTCCTGTTCATGACTCAGGTGGAAGCACGGCCCCAGGCCGGAGACACGGTAAGGGGCGTCGACGCCCCGGGCGACACCCACGGCGTTCGCAGCAAGGGCCTCGGAGGGAACTCCGTCGGCCTCCTCGGCAGTGCCGTCATCGGCATCTCGACGGTCGCCCCCGTCTACTGCCTGACCTCGACGCTCGGTTCCACCGCCGGCGAGGTCGGACTCCAGATGCCGGCCGTGTTCCTCGCGGGCTTCCTCCCGATGCTCCTCGTCGCCTTCGCGTACCGGGAGCTCAACCGGGTCATGCCCGACTGCGGCACCTCCTTCACCTGGACGGTGAAGGCCTTCGGCCCCCGTATCGGCTGGATGTGCGGCTGGGGCCTCGTCATCGCGACGATCATCGTCCTCTCCAACCTGGCGGGCGTGGCGACCTCCTACTTCTGGCTCCTCGCCGGTGAGATCAGCGGCAGCGAGTCCGTCGCCGCCCTGGACGACAACAAGGCCGTCCACATCGTCACCTGCCTCGCGCTCATCGCCGCCGCGACCGCCATCAGCTACCGCGGCATGACCGCCACCAAGGGCGTGCAGTACACCCTCGTCGGCCTCCAGCTCGTCGTCCTCGCCGTCTTCGTCGCCCTGGCCCTCACGAAGGCAGGCTCCTTCGAGACCTCGGTCGACTTCTCCTGGTCCTGGATGAACCCCTTCGCGGTGCAGTCCTTCGCCGCCTTCACGGCCGGACTCTCCCTCTCGATCTTCATGTACTGGGGCTGGGACGCCTGCATGGCGACCAACGAGGAGACCACCGGCAGCGCCAAGACCCCGGGCCGCGCCGCCCTCATCGCCATGGTCGTCCTGGTCGGCTCGTACCTGGCCACCGGCATCGCCGCCCAGATGGCCGTCGGCTCCGGCGACCAGGGCCTCGGCCTCGCCAACCCGGAGACCTCCGACAACGTCTTCGCCGCCCTCGCCGGACCCGTCATGGGCTCCGTCCTCGGCCTGCTCCTCTTCGTCGCGGTCCTCGCCTCCGCCGCCGCCAGCCTCCAGACGACCTTCATCCCGGTCGCCCGCACGGTCCTCGCGATGGCCACGTACGAGGCCCTGCCCGGCTCCTTCACCAAGGTCCACCCGGTCTTCAAGACCCCCGGCAAGGCCACCGTCGTCGCCGGTGTCGCCACGGGCGTCTTCTACACCGTGATGACCCTGGTCAGCGAGAACGTCCTGGTCGACACCATCTACGCGCTCGGCCTGATGATCTGCTTCTACTACGCGCTGACCGCCTTCGCCTGTGTCTGGTACTTCCGCGGGGAGCTGTTCCGCTCCGGCCGTGACTTCGCCTACAAGGGCCTGATGCCGCTGCTCGGCGGGCTCATGCTCACCGCCGTCTTCGGCAAGACGCTGTACGACATGTGGGACCCGGCCTACGGCTCCGGCTCCGCCGTCCTCGGCGTCGGCTCGGTCTTCGTGATCGGCGTCGGACTGCTGCTCCTCGGCGTGGTGATCATGCTGATCATGCAGCGCCGCAGCCCGGCCTTCTTCCGGGGCGAGGTGCTGACCAAGGAGACCCCGTCGCTGGTGGTCGCCGACTGACGGAAACCGGGCCCGCGGGACTCCTGAGTCACTGAAACACCGTCCCGCGCCCCCGGTCCCACCGGCTCGTCCGGTCCGACCGGTCACCGGCTCCTTCCGAGCCGTCCTGTGAACGCGAAGGTGGCGGGCCCGTGGGGGGTCCCGCCACCTTCGTCGTACGTGCTTCCGCGCCGCGCGGGGCGGGGGAGTTCGGCGCGTCCCTAGGATGCGCTCATGGGAACGACGGACGTGGACATGGCGAGGGGCGGGGCGGCGGCCCCGGAGTGGACGCTGCGGCCCGGGCGCGCGGAGGATGCCGGGGTGATCGCCGAGCTGCGGGCCCTGGTCATGCGCGAGGACCTGGAGCGGCTCGGCCGCTACGACGAGCGCCGGGTGCGGCAGCGGGTGCTCGACGGTTTCTCGGAGACGTACACCTCGGTCATCGAGACCGGCGGCGCGTTCGCGGGCTCGGTGACGATCCGCCCGAGCGGGCCGGGCGGCGGCCTGTACCTGGAGCACTTCTACCTCGCCCCCGACACGCAGGGCAGGGGGCTCGGGACGGCGGTGCTGCGCCGCCTGCTGGACCGGGCGGACGCGGAGGGAGCGTCCGTCCGCCTGCAGGTGCTCCAGGGCAGCGCGGCCCGCCGTCTCTACGAGCGGGAGGGATTCACGGTCGAGTCCGAGGACGCGATCGACGTGTTCATGGTGAGGGAGCCCCGCTGAGCACTCCGGCCCCCGGGGCCTCCCTCACGGCTGCGGGAACGTTCCGGCGGGCTGCCGGACGCTGACGTTGATCCGGTTGAAGAAGTTGGTGATCGCCACCATCAGCACGATCGAGGCCAGCTGCTTCTCGTCGAAGTGGTCGGCGGCCGCGTCCCACACCGGGTCCGGCACCGCGTCCGCGGCGTCGGCGAGCCGGGTCGCCGACTCGGCGAGCGCGAGCGCCGCCCGCTCCTCGTCGGTGAAGTACGGGGTCTCGCGCCAGGCGGCGACGGCGAACAGCTTCTCCTCGCTCATACCGGCCTTCAGCGCGCTCCTGGCCCCGAAGTCGACGCAGAAACCGCAGTTGTTGATCTGGCTGGCCCGCAGGTGCACCAGCTCCAGGATCGACTCGGGGGCACCGCCCTGGCGGCTGGCCTTCAGCAGCTCCTGGATCGCCTGGGCGGCACCCGGGAGGAGGTAGGCCGGGTTGGACATGCGGGCGGTGGGGACGTGCGTCGTCGCCATGGTGATCGCTCCTCAGCGGTCTCGTGTGCGGTGGGCGCCGCTCCGGTGCGGCGCCTTCACCTCACTGACGGAGCGCGTGACGGGGATGTGACACGAGCCGGGAAATTTTTTCTCACGCCTCCGCGATCAGCGCCGTCGCGACCGTGCGGAAGCCGAGCCGGCCGTACAGCCGGGCCACGTTCTCGTCCGACGCCGTCAGGAACACCAGCTCCACGCCCCGGGCCCGGGCGTCCGCCACCAGCGCGGCCGTGACCGCGAGTCCGAGGCCCCGGCGGCGGGCCTCCGGCAGGGTGCCGACCCCGACGACCTCCGAGACCGGCCCGACGGTCTGGTGCTGGCCGGCCGCCAGGGCCGTCCCCGACGCGTCGAAGGCCGCCGCGAGCCGGGTGTACCCGGCCCGGATCCGCCCCGCGACCCGCTCCGCCGCGCCCGGCTCGGGGGTGGCCCCGAAGGCCCCGTAGGGGGCGGCGACGGCGCTCTCCAGGCCCGGGTCGTCCGCCTCGACCACCCGTACGGTCACCCCTTCCGGCTCCGGTACGGCGCTCCCCTCGCCCTCCAGAA
>NZ_JAPSIW010000074.1 GCF_031178505.1 Streptomyces sp.
CGCCGAAGTGATCGGACAGCGCGTGCAGCCAGCGTTCGAGGCCGAAGCCGACACAACTGGTGGAGGCCACGGCGCCGTCCGCGGTCGTGATGGCGCACCGCTCACCGAAGAAGACGAAGTGACTGTTGACGGAGGCGACCGCCGTGCCCTGGTAGACGTACTCGTGCTTGACGGGGACAACCCGCTGGAAGGCGGCGCGCGAGCCGGACCGGTCGTAGAACGGGTCGGAGGCGGCGCGGCGCTCCAGGGGCAGGCCGAGCGCCTCCGCCAGAGTCTCCAGGAAGCGCGCCGCCCGGTCGAGGTGGTCCGCGACCTGGTCCGGGGTGCCGAGCGCCACGACCTCGCGCATCCGAAAGGCCTTGAGCCTGCGTAGTCCGTCGTAGTGGTCCTCGTTACGGAAACACTGCCCCATCACGCTGACGAGATCGCCGTCCGGGGCCGTCCGCCGGTTCCGGAAGTGGAGGTAGACGCCGTAGCAGGCACTGGACGGCAGCGCGAGGTCGGCGGCGGCCAACACGGCCGGTCCGAACCGGCCCGCGTCCGCCTGCCGTTCGATTCCTTCGCTGCCGTGGCCGGCGATGTCCAGGGTCGAGGAGACCAGGGCGAGCTGGGGGAAGTTCCGGTACACGTCGAGTGCGGCGAGGTCCGCGACCGGGAGCAGGGGCGGCAGAGTCAGCGCCGTCGCTCCCAGGTCGCGGGCCCATCGGGTGAGGACCTCTTCGAGTGTCCCGGCAAGGCGGGTGGGGCCGTCATCGAGCGCCGCGAGCCCTCCCGAGGTACGCACGGCAGGCTTGACAGTCATCTTTTGCTCCTTGAGCCGGTGGGGTGCCCGGCGGGCCCGGCTCCTGGGCGACGGGCATGGCTATGCCACGGAGCTACGAGGTCGGCGGACCGTCTGCCCAGGGATGCCGCGGGGCCGCGGACGCGGGCGTGCGCTCGCCTCAACGTCCGTGCCGGTGGCGGGTTTTCTTCCGCTCGGGTGATCGCTAAGGTAACACCTCAGAGGACCTGAGTAGCTGAGGTCAGAGCATCAACATCTGAGAACGGAACCAGGCGTTTCACTATGAAAAAGGGCAAGCTCGCCTTCCTGACCGGCACACACGCGGTCAACGACCTGTACCAAGGGGCCATCCCGGCGATGCTGCCGTTCCTGATGTCGGAGCGTCATTACAGCTACGCCGCCGTCTCCGGCCTGGCGTTCGCCGCGAGCGGTGTATCCAGCCTGTTCCAGCCCCTGTTCGGCGTGCTGTCCGACCGCGAGCCGCGCACATGGCTCGTACCGGCCGGGTTCCTCACGGCCGCGTTCGGCGTGGTCGCTGCGGCACTGTCCTCCGGCTATCCCGCCACGTGGCTGTTCGTCGCCCTGGCGGGAGTCGGCATCGCCGCCTATCACCCGCCCGCCACCAGTCAGGCCCGGGCGGCCGGCGGCTCCTCACAGAAGGCCATGAGCGTTTTCGCGGTCGGTGGGACGGTCGGCGGATCCATCGCCCCGGCGCTCGTGACCTGGGTCATCGGAGCGCTCGGCTTTCCCGCCAGCCCACTTCTGGCCGTCCCGGCCCTGGTCATGGCCGTCCTGTGGTTCCTGCGAGGTTCCAGGGAGCGCCGACGCACCCTGGCGGTGGCGCCGGCACCGGCGGGCGCGCGCCCCGGGGCGGCGGCCACGGCCGGCCGGGCGGACGACTGGCGGCGCTTCTCGCACCTGGTGGCCGTCATCATCGGCTGGTCCATCCCCTTCGTCACCGTCACTTCGCTCGTGGCGCTGCACGCGCAACGCGACCTGGGCCAGTCGGAAGCGGCGGGCGCCGCCGTGCTCACCGGATACACGGCGTCGGGTGCCGTCGGCACACTGCTCGGCGGCTGGATCGGTGACCGGGACGGCCGGATGAGGGCGGTACGGCTCGGCTACCTCCTGGCGCTGCCCACCCTCGCGGGCATCGCCTGGGCACCCTCCTTCTGGGTCCTGGCGGTGAGCACGGTCCTGTTCGGCACCGCGATGTTCCTGCCCTTCGCCGCACAGGTGACGCTCGCTCAGGACTACCTCCCGAACCGGCCCGGTACGGCCAGCGGTCTGACCCTGGGCCTTGCGATGGCGGCGGGCGGGCTGTGTTCGCCGCTGTTCGGGTGGCTCGCGGACACGAGCGGCCTGCGGGCGGCCTTCTATGCGCTCGTCGGCCTCTTCGTCGTTCCCGTATTGCTGGCGTTCCGCCTTCTCGACCCGGCGGGGAACGCCTCGGCCACGGACGCGCCGGGCCTTCCGGAAGAGCCCCTCGCTACCCGTGACAAGAGATAGGCAATCCCGCTTGGAAAGTTCGTCTCCAGAACTTGGGAGCCTCTTTACTGTCATCCCACCATTTGAAACACGATTGAGCGTCACCCCAAGATCACGTAGCGTCTGGCTCGGCTTCGATAAGCAGCCCGATTGGCGCTCTCGATTCATTCCGCACTTCCAACAAGTGGCCACATGGCCCACACTCAGGCGAGGAGAAAAAGAATGAAGATAAACTGGGAGGATCACGAGGAGCTGAAGGCCGAGGGGATCGCGCTGGCGCGCCGCTTCGCCTTCGGGCAGGAGATGTCCTGCCTCAGGGTCGTGGCCGATCAGTCCGGTGACCTGAACCTTCCTCCCCACTGGCACGACAACGAGCAGTGGGTGGTCGTCACCGAAGGCTCCATCCGGTTCGTCTGCGAGGGGACCGAGTACGAGCTCAACGCCGGCGACGTGGCCTACATCCCCTCGCGGAAGAAGCACACCGCCACATTCGTCGGGGAGGAGGGAGCGGTTCTCCTGGAGTTCTCCGCTCCACCCCGGCTCGACCTCGCCCCGGGCTCCCTCGTCCCCTCCTCGATGATTTACGAGTGAGACCGCCTGCCGTTTCAGAAGTCTCGGCAAGGTTCTACGGGGAGTTTCATGACGAGCAGTGTGTACGGCGACATGAATAAGGAAGAAACCATTCATGGCGCATTCGAGCGCGTGGCGCTTGAATTCCCGCACCGGGAGGCGATCGTCTCCACCGGCGAACGGCTCACGTATTCTGAATTATGCGCCGAGTCCCTCCGCATCGCATCGGTTCTGATCGCGCGCGGTGTCCTGCCCGGGGACATCGTCCCCGTCGTGGCCCGCAGGTCGCGTGACCTGCCGGCCGCTCTCCTGGGCATTCTGATGGCGGGGGCGGCATACGGAATCCTCGACGTGAGATGGCCGTCCGCCCGCATCGACACCTTCGTGCGTGACATGCGCGCTCCCGTCGTCCTCGCCGACGCCGCGGGCGCCACAATTCTGGACGCGGTCGGGATCGACCACATCGACCTGGCCGCCCTCCGCGGGGGATCGCGCGACGCGCCGGCACCGGCCGAGGCGCTGCCGGACGTCGACCCGGGCGCGACCGCGACGGTCTTCTGGACCTCCGGCAGTACCGGAAACCCCAAGGCGGTTCTCTCGCCCCACCGGGCGACCACCCGCCTGTTCGGCTCGCCGGGCTTCATGGACTGGGGTGACACCCCAGTGATGATCAACGCCGCGGCCGTCGCCTGGGACGCCTTCACACTGGAACTGTGGGGGATGCTCCTCAGCGGAGGCACCGTGCTCGTCCACGAGGACGACCTGCTGCTGCCACCCGCGATCCGGTCCTACGTCGCCGACTTCGGGGCGACCCACCTCTTCCTGACCCCCTCGCTGTACGACGTGATCGCCGGCGGGGACATCGGCTGCCTGGCCGGGCTGCGGGCGCTGCTTCTCGGAGGGGACAAGCCCTCCCCCGCCCGCTGCCATGCGCTGCTGAGCGCGTACCCGGGCATCGAGCTCTACAACGGGTACGGCCCGGTCGAGTCCTGCGTCTTCGCCACGGTCCACCGGATCGTCGATGCCGACACCGTCACGACCACGGGCATTCCCGCCGGGCGGCCCGTCCCCGGCACGGAGCTGCACATCCTCCGCGACGGGGTGCCGGTCGCGCGCGGCGAGACCGGTGAGGTCACCATCGGCGGTACCGGTCTCGCGGCCGGCTACATGAACGCGCCGGACCAGACGGCGGCTGCCTTCCGCGACGTCACGATCGACGGCCGGTCGCGGCGCGTCTACCTCACGGGCGACCAGGGCCGCCTCGACGCCTCCGGCGTCCTGCACTTCGCCGGACGGAAGGACGCCCAGATCAAGGTCGCCGGACACCGCATCGAACCGGCCGAGATCGAGGTGGCCGCCCTGGCGCTGGGCTGCAAGCGGGCGGTAGCCATCGCGCCGCGCGACCGCGACGGCGACAGGCGCATCGTCCTCTTCGCCGAAAGGCCCGACACGGTCGGGTCGGAGGCGGAGATGCGCGGCCGGCTCCGGGCCACCCTGCCGTCCTACATGGTGCCCGCCGCGGTGCACTTCGTCACCGCCATGCCGCTCCTGGAGAACACGAAGATCGACAAGCGGCAGCTGTCGGCACGGTTCGGCTACCCGGCCTGAAAGAACGTTTCTTCACACCGACCTTCACCGTGCGCCCCACTCCGCGCACAGGCAAGGAAGTACCGCCTTGAAGACGCACAGCCGTGCGGAAGCACAGTTCTCCCTCGCTCTCGACTCCATCCAGGGCAAACGCCGTGTCGAACAGGTCCTCGAGGCGGCTCAAGCCCTCCTCGACCGGTACGCGGCCCAGCCCGACCCCGTCGAACGCCTGAGGCTCGCCTTCGAGCTCATCAGGCGCAACTTCACCGGCGACATCGCCCTCATCTTCGGGGACCTGACCCTCGGAGCCGAAGGCGGCGACTCCGGCACCGCCCGGTTCCACGGCACGATTCGCCTGGCCGACGGCCGCACCGGCACCCTCACCGCCCACTACACCGAGCCCGGTTCGATGGGCCTGACGAACTCCGAGTGGCTCACCGCCATGCGCCTTCTGGCCGGCCTCGCGGGCCTGGGCGCCGGAGGGACCGTCACATGGGCGGCGTAGCGGCGGTGGATCCAGCGCGCCTGCTGGCACAGCCGTACTGGTACCGGACCCTGCCCACGGACACGGACGTCCACCGCCTCGACGACGGGGTGTTCGCCATGACCGGCAACGGAGCGGTGCAGGAGGTCCTCGCCCACCCGCACATCGTGGCCGAGCACCCGCTCAAGGCCAGCGCGCGGGCCTTCGGTCCGAACGTCCTTGACTCGGACGGCGCCGACCACCGGGCCTTCCGGGCCCTGCTGGCCCCGATTCTGTCCGCCGGGCGCGTCGACGAGTACAAGAGGGCCCTGATGCCAGGACTCGTCGAGGCACTGGTCGACTCCGTACTCGACACGGAGTGCGACGACTTCTACGACACCCACGCACACCGGGTCCCGTACGGGATCGTGTGCACGATCCTCGGGATCGACCCCGCGCTCGAGGACCGGTTCCACACCCTCACCCGCCCGCTCGCCCGTCTCCTCGACTACCCCACCGAGGAGACGGAACAGACGCACACCAACGTCACCGAGCTGCTGAGGCTGATCGAGGAGCAGCGCACCGCCGGCGGGGGCGGCGAACGCTCCCTGCTGGAGACCATCGAGCAGACTCGCGACCGCAAGGGCATCTCCCTGACCGACAGCGAAGTGCGGTCCACCGCCCTGCTGTTCTTCCTGGCGGGCACGGAGACGAGCAGCGCCTTCATCACGTCGCTCGTCTACTGCATGGGCCGCGGCCTGTTCGGCCTGGACGAGCTCCGGGACCCCGCCGTCCGGGACGACTTCATCGAGGAAGCGCTCCGGCTGTACCCGCCCGTGCAGACCATCGTCCGGTTCGCGAGCGAGGACCTCACCCTGGGCGGCACGCGCGTGCCTCGCCACTCCGCCGTCCTCGCGTCCATCGCCGGCGCCAACCGCGACCCGCGGGTCTTTCCCCACCCGGACCGGTTCGACATCGGCAGGCTCCGGAAGGGATCGATCCCTTTCGCCGTCGGAGCACACGCGTGCCCCGGGGCGCTCCTGGCCAAGACCGAGTTCTCGCTGCTCGTCGAGAGCCTCGTCGAGCGCTGCGCGGACATCGTCGTCACCCACGACCGCAGGGGCGTGGCGAGCCAGTCGTTCTCCCACCCCAGCGACTTCGCGGTGCGGTTCACCGCGAAGTAAGAGAGAAGAGAGAGAAGAAGACAGTGGACAGCAAGATATCCGAGCTGCGGACGTGGCTCGAGAACCTTCACGACGAGCCGATCGAGATCCAGGACGACACGGATCTGATCGAGTCGGGCACCGTCACCAGCCTCCAGTTCGTCCAGATGGTGATCGAAGTGGAGCGCATACATGGTCGGAAGCTGGACCCGGGCGTCATCAACATCGCGTCGATGCGCACGCTGAAGGCCATCGACGCGACCGTCTTCCGGGCGGCCTGATGGCATCGGGGACTCCCCGGGTGGCGGTGGTGTCGGGCACCTCGTCCGGCATCGGAGCCGCCGTGGCGGCCGAGTTCCTGCGCCGCGCGTACACCGTCATCGGCCTCTCCCGGCGCGGCAACCCCTCGCTGGCCGCCGCGGAAACGTACGTCGACCTGCTCGCCGACCTCCGTGACGACGAAGCCGTACGAGCCGCCCTCTCCTCCGCTGCCGACACCACCCGGCACGGGGTGCACGCGGTCGTCGTCAACGCCGGCGTCTCACCGGACCCGGACGACCTTGCCGCGCTCGACTGGAGCGTGGCGGCCGAGGCGTACGAGAACAACGTGCACACCGCCCTCAACCTCGTGCAGGCGACGACCCCCCTGCTCAAGCTCGGCGGCGGTGGATCCCTGACCTTCGTCGGGGCCAGCCTGGCCAACGGCTACAAGCCGGAACGCTGGGCGTACGCGGCGAGCAAAGCCGCCATGACCACGCTCATGCGGGCCTGCTCCGTCGAGTTCGCCGACGACGGTGTCGTGGCGAACGAGGTCCGTCCCGGCCCCGTGGCCACCGCCATGACGATGGCCGGCCTCGACGGCGAGGTGAGCGACCAGATCCTCCGCGCCATCAACGAGGGCTTCGGCACCGACTGGCTCAAGTCCCCGCGCACCGTCGCGGAGTGGATCGTCTCCCTCGCCGAGTTCCCGCCCAACGGCCCTACGGGCCAGGTCTTCAACTACAGCCGCAAGGTTCTCTGAATCACCGAAAGGCACATCACCATGGCTACGTACCCCTCCTCCGAGCAGCTCCTCGACCTCTTCAACTGGGCCTCGCCCGGCATGCTCGTCACCGACGCGGAGGGCGCCGTCGTCCTCGCGAACAAGGCCGCCACCGTCCTCCTCGCGGCCGATGCCGCCCCGGGCACCAAGCTCCCCGGCGCCCTCGGCATCGACGACCACGCCGCCCTGCTCGCCGCGGGCCGGCCCGTCGAGAACCTCGAGGCGACCTTCGCCCACCCGCGCTTCCCGGCCGGCTACGCCAACGTCGGCTTCGGCGACGTCGACGGCGCCCCGTACGGCTTCTGGGCCCTGCGGCCGGTCACTTCCCACCCGACCCCCTCCCCGCGGGCCGGCGAGGGTGACACCACCGCCGCCGCGTGGATCGCCGAGGTCGACCGCCCCGACGAGGCGTACCAGCCGGTGGGCGAGGACGCGGTCCCGTTCATCAAGGCCTACTACGACACCTGCCCTGTGGCCATTCACCTCATCGAGGAGGACGGCACCGTCGCCCATGCGAACTGGAAGGACATCGCGATCGTCGGCGCGACCGAGCAGCCCGACACCTACGTGGGCCACCACATCCGGCACATCTACGCCGACCAGGAGGTCGTGGAGGACTTCCTCGGCCGCTGGGGTGAGGACGCACCGATCATCGACTTCCGAGCGGACTTCCTCAACAAGGGCGAGCGCGTACCCGTGGTGATCTTCTCCACCGCCAAGGTCGAGGACGACAAGCTCAAGAACACCCGCTGCTTCGTCTTCCCCGACAGCCACCCCGACCGCAAGCGCGACAAGGTCAAGGCGCTCGACCTCGACTTCTGATCCAGGCGGCCCGCACCCGGACGGCCCGGGCCCCGGCGGCTCCCACGCCCCGGGGCCCGGCCGTCGCCCACGAGCTTTCCACCCCCTGGAGCAGCCCCCCATGGCCGAAGCGCCCAAGAAGCGGCACCACTGGCTCACCGGCTGGAACCCCGAGGACGAGGACGCGTGGCACGCGGGCGGTCGCCGCGTCGCCCGCCGCAACCTCGTCGTCTCCGTCCTCTCCGAGCACGTCGGGTTCTCGGTGTGGACCTTCTGGTCCGTCCTCGTCCTCTTCATGAACCCCGACATCGGCTTCACCTTCGACGCCGGAGAGAAGTTCCTGCTCGTCGCCGTCCCCACCGTCGTCGGGTCGTTGCTGAGACTGCCCTACAGCTACGCCGTCACCCGGTACGGCGGGCGGAACTGGACGGTGTTCGCCACCGGGATCCTGCTCGTCCCCACCTCCCTGACCCTGTACTTCGTGCAGCGGCCCGGCACCCCCCTGTGGGTGTTCCTGGCGATCGGCGCCCTGGGAGGCGTCGGCGGGGGCACCTTCGCCTCCTCGATGACGAACGTCACCGCCCTCTTCCCCCGCCGTCACCAGGGCTGGGCACTCGGACTCAACGCGGGCGGCGGCAATGTCGGCGTGGCGGTCGTCCAGCTCGTCGGCCTCGCCGTCGTCTCCCTCGCCGGCCACACGCACCCCTCGTACGTCGCGGCCGTCTACCTGCCCCTGATCGTGTTCGTCACACTCCTCGCGGCCTGGAAGATGGACAACGTCGACGCCGTGCGCACGTCGCCCGGAGCCCGGCGCGAGGCGGCGCGTGACCCGGACACCTGGCTCATCTCCGCCCTGTACGTCGGAACCTTCGGCTCGTTCATCGGCTACGGCGTCGCCTTCGGTCTCGTGCTCCAGAACGAGTTCGGCGCCTCACCGCTGGAAGCCGTCAGCTACACCTTCCTCGGGCCCCTCCTCGGATCCGCTTCCCGGCCGTTCGGCGGCTGGCTCGCCGACCGCTCGGGCGGCGCACGGGTCACCTTCGTCACCCTCCTCGGCATGGGCGCGGGGACGCTCCTGCTCCTCGTCGCTGCGGATCTGCGGTCCTTCGGACTTTTCACCGCGGGCTTCACCGGGCTCTTCGTCCTCAGCGGCCTGGGAAACGGCTCCGCGTACAAGATGATCCCGGCCGTCTTCGCCCGGAAGGCCGAGGCCGAGGTCCTGTCCGGATGCGACGCGAGCGCCGCCTTCGCCCGCTCGCGCCACCTGTCGGGCGCAGTCATCGCGATCGCGGGCACGGTGGGCGGGCTCGGCGGCGCCGCCATCAACGTCGCGTTCAAGATCTCCTACACCGACGGAACCGGCAGCGGAACCCCCGCCTTCCTCACGTTCCTCGCCTACTACGCGCTGTGCCTGGCCCTGATCCGCGTCCGCTACCTGCGCCGCGACCGGGCAGCCACCCGGCACGCCCCGAACACCACCAAGGAAGTCAGCAGTGTCTGAACCGCCCGCCCGCGTCCCGAAGGCCGGCACCCACTGCCCGTACTGCGCCCTGCAATGCGGCACCGTCCTCAGCGGCGGCGAAGGGACCGGGGTGACCGTGCGCCCGGCCGACTTCCCCGTCAACCGGGGACGGCTGTGCCAGAAGGGCTGGACGGCCCCCGAGCTCCTGACCGCCGCCGACCGGCTGACCCAGCCCCTCCTGCGCACCGGCGACGGGCGGCTCGCCCCCGCCTCCTGGGACACCGCGCTGGACACCGTGGCGGAGCGGCTCACCGCGATCCGCGACCGGTACGGCCCCGACGCGCTGGCCGTCTTCGGCGGCGGCGGGCTCACCAACGAGAAGGCGTACCTACTCGGGAAGTTCGCCCGCCTCGCCCTCGGCACCAGCCAGATCGACTACAACGGCCGCTTCTGCATGTCGTCCGCCGCCTCCGCCGGAAACGCCGCCTTCGGCATGGACCGGGGACTGCCCTTCCCCGTCACCGACCTCCGCTCCGCCGACACGGTCCTCCTGGCCGGCGCGAACCCGGCCGAGACCATGCCGCCCCTGATGCAGCACCTCGACCGTGCCGAACTCATCGTCATCGACGCCCGCCGCACCGCCACCGCCCAGCGGGCCGCCCTGCACCTCCAGCCCGTCCCCGGCACCGACCTGGCGCTCGCCCTCGGCCTGCTGCACATCGCCGTCGTCGACGGGCTTCACGACCAGGCGTACATCGCGGCCCGCACCCGGGACTTCGAGCCCGCCGCTCGCCGGGCGATGGCCTGGTGGCCCGAGCGGGTCGAGGAGACCACCGGAGTCCCGGTGAGCTCCCTGCGCCGCGCGGCACACATGCTCGCCGACGCCGGCAGCGCGTACGTCCTCACCGGGCGCGGTGTCGAACAGCACAGCACAGGCACCGACACCGTCGCCGCGTTCATCAACCTCGCCCTCGCGCTGGGCCTGCCCGGCACGGACCGCGGCGGATACGGCTGCCTGACCGGGCAGGGCAACGGTCAGGGCGGCCGGGAACACGGCCAGAAGGCGGACCAGCTGCCGGGCTACCGGTCCCTCACCGACCCGGCAGCACGCAACCACGTCGCGAGCGTGTGGGGCGTGGCGCCGGAGGACCTGCCGGGCCCCGGCCGCAGCGCCTACGAACTCCTCGACGCGCTCGGCTCCGACGACGGACCGCGCGGGCTCCTGGTCTTCGGCTCCAACCCGGCCGTCTCCGCGCCGGACGCGGCGCGCGTCGTCCGGAGGCTGGCCTCCCTGGACCTCCTCGTGGTAGCCGACTTCGTCCCCTCCGAGACCGCCCGCATGGCCGACGTGGTGCTGCCCGTCACGCAGTGGGCCGAGGAAGAGGGAACGCTGACCAACCTGGAGGGCCGGGTACTGCGCCGTCGCGCCCTGCTGCCGCCCCCCGCCCACGTGCGCGGCGACCTCCAGGTGCTCCACGACCTCGCCGTCCGCCTCGGCCAGCCCGCCGCACGCTACCCCGTGGCCCCGGCCGAGGTCTTCGAGGAGCTGCGCGCGGCATCCCGCGGCGGCAGGGCCGACTACTCCGGCATCTCGTACGAGCGGCTGGACGCCGGGGAGGCGCTGCACTGGCCGTGCCCCGAGACACCCGAACCGCACCCCGGAACCCCCCGGCCCTTCCAGGACCGGTTCGCACACCCTGACGGCCTGGCGCGGTTCGCCGAAGTGGACCACCGGGGACCGGCGGAGGAGACCAGCTCCGGCTATCCCCTCTACGCCACGACCGGCCGGGTCCTGGCCCATTACCAGTCCGGCGCGCAGACCCGCCGCGTCGCCGAACTCCTCGACGCCGTCCCCGAGCCGTACGTCGAGGTGCACCCCGACACCGCCGCCCGGGCCGGCCTGGCCGAACACGGCCACGCCCTGGTCAGCTCCGTACGCGGCAGCATGACCGCCCGGGTCAGGCTGGAACCGACGATGCGCCTGGACACCGTCTTCGCGCCGTTCCACTTCGCGGCGGACGGGCGCGCCAATCTGTTCACCCATGCGGCCCTCGACCCCCGCAGCGGCATGCCCGAGTTCAAGGTGTGCGCCGTGAGGCTCGAACCCGTCCCCGGAGCGACACCGTGAACGACGTCGTGATCATCGGCAACGGACCGGCCGCCCACCGGCTCGCGGAGCGCCTGCGCCACCACGGCCACGAGGCGGGCCTCACCTTGCTCGGCGAGGAGCCGGAGCCCGCGTACCACCGCACCCTGCTCCCCCACTACGCCGCGGGCTCGCTCGCCCGCCCCTCCCTGCACCTGCCGCCCGTGCCCGGCGCCAGGGTTCACCTCGGCACCGTGGTCACCGCCATCGACCGGGAACGGCAACGGGTGTACGCGTACCGGCACGGCATCGAGACCGTCCACCGGTACGACACCCTGGTCCTCGCCACCGGAGCCCGGCCCGACGTCCCGGACGTCCCGGGCCTCCGGGAACCCGGCGGCGGTCCGGCGCCCGGCGTGACCACCCTGCGCACGACGGCGGACTGCGACCGGATGAACGGCGGGTCCGTCGTGGTGCTCGGCGGCGAGCCCCTCGGGGTGGAGGCCGCGAGCGCCCTCGCCGCCCGCGGCAACGGCGTCACCCTGGTCTGCCCGGGCGCCCACCCCCTGCACGACCGCGTCGACGACGTCTGCGGCGGCATGCTGACCGCCCGGCTGGAAGCTGCCGGAGTCACCGTGCTCGGCGCGGCCACCGCTGTACGCCGCACGCCCGGCCACCTCGAACTCTCCGACGGAACCACGCTGAGCGCGGACACCGTCGTCCTGTGCGCGGGCGTGACGCCCGACACCCGGCTCGCCCGGGCCGCCGGCCTGGACGTCGGGGCCGGGATCGTCGTGGACGACCGGCTGCGCACGAGCGACCCGAGCATCCACGCCCTCGGCGACTGCGCCCAGTTCGACGGGCAGACCCTCATCGGAATCAGCGGGGCCCACGAGCAGGCCGACACCCTCGCCCGGATCCTCACGGGCCGTCCCGCCGTCCACCGGCGCGTCCCCCGCATCCTGCGGGTACGCAGCCGCGCGGCGGACCTGTCGTGCATCGGCTCGCCCGCCGATTTCGACCGCCCCGGCACCCGGCAGATCACCCTCACCGACCGCACGCGCCTCCGGTACGCCCGCGTCGCGGTCCGCGACGAGCACGTCACCGCAGCCGTCCTGTTCGGAGTTCCGCAGGCCATCGCCACGATCGGGATGCTGCACCGGAGCGACCGGCGGCTGCCCGGCGACCTGCTCGGGCTGCTGCTCGACCTGCCGCCGCGGCCGGCCTCGGACAGCGCCGGGGCGAGTGCGGACCCTGTGGTCTGTCTGTGCAACCACGTCACGCGGCAGCGTCTGCACCGGGCCTGGCAGGACGGCGCGCGCACGGTGCCGGCCCTCGCCTCGGGAACCCGGGCGACCACCGGCTGCGGCGGCTGCGGCCAGGCCGTGGAGGAACTGTGCGGCCAGTGGGCGCGCGGAACCCGAGACCTCGTGGAGGAGACATGCCCCGCACTCTCGTCGTGATCGGCCACGGGATGGTCGGCCACCGTCTCGCCGAACGGCTCCTGGCCCTCGACACCGAGGCCGCCTGGCGCGTCGTCATCCTCGCGGAAGAACCTGACCCGGCATACGACCGGGTCGGCCTGTCCTCGTACCTGGACGGCAAGAGCAAGCCCGACCTCATCCTGGCCGGCCCGGACTTCCTGAACGATCCCCGGGTGGACCTCCGCCTGTCGTGCCCGGCCGTCGCGGCCGACCGGACGACCCGCACCGTCGGCACGGCGGACGGCGACCTGATCCCCTACGACGCCCTCGTCCTGGCCACCGGATCCCGGCCGTTCGTCCCCCCGGTTCCCGGCCACGATCGAGCCGGATGCTTCGTCTACCGTACGTTCGACGACCTCGACGCCATCCGCGCCGCCGCGCGCCCCGGGCGGCCGGGCGTGGTGATCGGAGGCGGCCTGCTCGGCCTGGAAGCCGCCAACGCACTGCGCCTGTTGGGGATGCGCGCCCACGTCGTCGAGACCGCGCCCCACCTGATGCCGGCCCAACTCGACCCGGGCGCGGCGCGGGTGCTCCACCACCACGTCACGGACCTCGGTCTGCGGCTGCACCTCGGCACCGCGACCGCGTCGGTCGACGGATACCCCGACGGCTCCGTGAGCGGGGTCACCCTCGGGGACGGCACAGTCGTGGAGGCCGACGTGGTGGTGTTCGCCGCGGGTATCAGGCCGAGGGACGAACTCGCCACCGTCCTGGCTCTCGAACGGGGCGAGCGCGGCGGCTTCGCCGTGAGCGACCGCTGTCGCACCGCCGACCCGCACGTGTGGGCCGTCGGCGAGTGCGCCTCCGTCGAAGGGCGCTGCCACGGCCTGGTCGCGCCCGGATACCGCATGGCCGAGAGTGTGGCGCGCCAACTGCTGGGCCAGAAGGTCGAACCCTTCGACGGCACCGACCCCACCACCACGCTCAAGCTCATGGGCGTGAACGTCGCCACCTTCGGCGCGACCCGGCACGGTGAGGACGGGGCCGTCGAAGCCGTGTTCTCCGAGGGCACCGCCCGCTACGCCAAGGTCCTGCTCGGCCCCGACACCGGCGAGATCCTGGGCGGCATCCTCGCCGGGCACACCGGCTCCCCCATGGCGCTGGCTCCGTTCCTCGGCACCCGACCGCCCGCGGACCTGGAGCGGCTCCTGCTGCCGGGCCGGCCCGCGTAACCCCCCGCACCCCCGCCACTCACCTCATGCACACGAAGGAGACCCCAGGTGGAGACCATCGCCTTCATCGGCCTCGGCACCATGGGCAGCCCCATGGCCGTCAACCTCGCCAGGGCCGGGTTCACCGTACGAGCCTGGAACCGCACCGACGGCAAGAGCGGTCCCCTGCGTGCCGTGGGCGGCCACGCCGCGGACTCGATCCGGGAGGCGGTCGGGGACGCCGACATGGTCATCACCATGCTCCCGGACTCACCACAGGTCGCGGACGTCATGGACCGCCCCGATGGAATCCTGGCCGGCGCCCGTCCCGGGACCCTTCTCGTCGACATGTCCACGACGGCGCCGCGCGCCTCGGTCGAACTGGCCCGCAGGGCCTCGTCACGGGGGCTCCGGGTCCTGGACGCCCCCGTGGCCGGCGGTGAGGTCGGGGCGGTTCAGGGCACCCTGTCGATCATGGTCGGCGGTGAGGCCGCGGACTTCGAAGCGGCCCGGCCCGTTTTCGAAGCGCTGGGCGCGACCCTCGTGCACTGCGGGCCGCACGGGAGCGGCCAGACGGTGAAGGCCGCCAACCAGCTGATCGTCGCCGTCAACATCCAGGCGTGCGCCGAAGCCGTCGTCCTCCTCGAGAAGTCGGGTGTGGACGTCGAAGCCGCCCTCGACGTCCTGAGCGGTGGCCTCGCCGGCTCCCACGTGCTGACCCGCAAGAAGCACAACTTCCTCGGACGCGACTACCGCCCCAGCTTCACGATGGCGCTGCACCACAAGGACATGGGCATCGTCACCGACACCGCCCGCGGCCTCGGTGCAGTACTCCCCTTCGGCACCGCAGCGGCGCAACTCATCGCCGAAGCCGTCGCCCGAGGAGACGCCGAACTTGACCACTCCGCCCTGCTCCGAGGTGTGGACCTGCTCAACGGAGCGGGAAGGACACAGCAGCAAGGGCGGTGACGCCCCCGCGTTTCGGCGGAGTCCCGGCTCAGGTGGAGGCGGCCACGCGCCGAGCGGGTGGATCCACGACGGCACCCTCCGCGGACCGGATGCGGGCGGGGTGCACCTGCGG
>NZ_JAPSIW010000675.1 GCF_031178505.1 Streptomyces sp.
CCGGCATCCCGCGCCGTCGCAGGATGCCGGACCGGATCGCGGAGGCGCTCGCGGCGGCCCTGGCGGCGCAGGCGGTGTGCGCGCCGGTCGTGGTGGTGTTCGCGGCGCGGGTGAGCCTGGTCGCGATCCCGGCGAACCTGTTCGCGGAGTTCGCCGTCGCCCCGGCGACGGTGCTCGGCTTCGCCGCGCTCGCCCTGGCGCCGCTGTGGGCGCCGGCCGCGGAGGGAGTGGCCTGGGTGGCGGGGTGGCCGGCCGGGTGGATCGCCACGGTGGCTCGGAGGGGCGCGGCGCTGCCGGGTGCGGAGGTGGGCTGGCCGGGCGGTTGGTGGGGCGGTCTGGGGCTCGCGGTGCTCACGGCCCTGGTGGTGTTCGGCGCCCGTCGGTTGCCGTACAGGGGGGTGATCGGCGCGGTCCTGACCGTCGTGCTGGTCCTGGTGGTCGTTAGGCCGGCGCCGCTGGCACGGTGGGCCACCGGGTGGCCGCCGCCGGGCTGGGCGCTGGCCCTGTGCCAGGTGGGGCAGGGGGACGCCGTGGTGCTCGCGGCGGGCGGCGGCGCGGCCGTCGTCGTGGACGCGGGCCCGGAAGCGGGGCCGGTCGACCGCTGCCTGCGCGAACTCGGGGTGGAAGAGGTGCCGTTGATCGTCCTCACACACTTCCACGCGGATCACGTGGCGGGGCTGCCGGGGGTGTTGCGCGATCGCGCGGTGGGGGCCATCCAGACGACGGGGCTCCAGGAGCCGCCGGGGCAGGCGGCGTTCGTCCGGCGGACGGCGGCACAGGCGGGGGTGCCGCTGGTGCGCGCCGTGGCGGGGGAGCACCGCAGGATCGGTGCCCTGGAGTGGTGGGTGCTCTGGCCGGTCGCCGGGCGCCCCGCGCCGGGGACCGGGGCGAACGACTCCAGCGTCACCTTGCTCGTCCGGACCGCGGCCGGTGCGAGGTTGCTGCTGCTCGGGGACCTCGAACCACCGGCGCAGGCGGCCCTGTTGCGAAGCCGTCCGGAGCTGGGTCCGGTCGACGTGCTGAAGGTGGCCCATCACGGCTCGGCGCACCAGGACCCCGGGCTGATGCGGGCGGTGCGGCCACGGCTGGCACTGGTCTCGGCAGGGGCCGACAACCCGTACGGGCATCCCTCGCCCCGCACGGTGGCGGCGCTGGGCGCGGGCGGGGCGAGGGTCTTGCGGACGGACCGGGACGGGGCGATCGCGGTGGTGGGCGCGGGACCCGGGCTCGCCGCCGTGGCGAAGGGAGGGTGAGTGCCGAAGAGCGCTTGTAAAGGAATCTTTCTAAAGATACCTTTTCATCATGCCGGAGAAGAGTGGACCCCGCCCCAGCGAACCCCGCCCCGGAGAGGAGCAGCCCCGCAGCATCCGACTGACCGATCCCCGTGCCCTGCGGGCATACGCCCACCCCCTGCGGCTGACCCTGGTCGGCCTGCTCCGCAGCAACGGCCCCTTCACCGCCACCCGGGCCGCCGCCCTGACCGGGGAGTCCGTGGCCAGCTGCTCCTACCACCTGCGCATACTCGCCAAGTACGGCCTCGTGGAGGAGGCGCCCGGCGGGCACGGGCGGCAGAAGCCATGGCGGGCCACCGCCCAGTACACGGAATGGCCGGAGTACAGCGAGGACCCGGCGGTCGCGGAGGCCGCCGACGCGCTGAGCGCCGCCGTCGCCGAGCGCTACTTCGAGCGGTTCACCCGCGCCATGGAGAACCGGCGCGGCATTCCGAAGGAGTGGCGCGAGGCCGAACAGCTCGGCGACTCCCTGCTCCACCTCACCCCCGGGGAGCTGGCCGACCTGGGGAAGCGGATCGAGGAGTTGCTCCGGCCCTACGAGGAGCGGGAGAACGACCGTTCGCTCCGACCCGAGGGGGCCCGCGCCGTCAGCATCATGCGCATCGCCTACCTGGACCAGGACGTCCCCGCCGACGAGAAGGAGTGACCGAGGTGCCCCTCGCCGACCGCGTTCCCGCGCTGCTGCGCGAGCGTGTCTTCCGCCGGTACTGGACGGGACAGACCGTCTCCCTCGTCGGCGACCAGATCTCCCTCATCGCCATCCCGCTCGCCGCCGTCCTGGTCCTCGGCGCGGACGCCGCCTCCATGGGCTGGCTCAAGACCGCCGAACTGCTCCCCGCCCTCCTGCTCAACATGCCGCTCGGCGCCTGGGCCGACCGGCAGGCCCGCCGCCGGCACGTCATGATCGCCACCGACCTCGCACGGGCGGCGCTGCTCCTGACGCTGCCCGTCGCCTACGCCTTCGACGCCCTCACACTGGTCCAGCTGTACGGGGTCGCCTTCGCGGTCGGGGCGCTCACCGTGCTGTTCGAGGTCTGCAACAGCACGATCCTCGTCGCGCTCGTTCCCACCGACCGCTATGTGCAGGCCAATTCGCTGGTGAACGGCAGCCGTTCGGCGTCCTGGCTGGCCGGCCCCGGCATCGGCGGCCTGCTCGTGCAGTTCCTCACCGCCCCCTTCGCCCTGGTGGCCGACGCCCTCACCTACCTGGTGTCGGCCGGATACCTGGCACGGATACGACCCGAGGAGCCCCCGGCCGCCCCCGCGGGCAAAGGCCACTTCACCGAAGGGCTCCGCTGGGTGATCCGGGAGCGCTCCATGCGCGTGCTGTTCGCGGCCTCCGGCACCGTGCAGTTCTTCAACTACATGTTCCACACCCTCTTCGTGCTCTACGCGACCGCTGAACTCGGCCTGAGCGCGGGAGTGCTGGGAGCGGTGCTCGCCGCGGGTGCCGTCGGCGGACTGCTCGGTGCCGTGCTGAGCGGCACGGTGGTCCGCAGGATCGGCATCGGGCCCTCCATCGTCGCCGGCTTTCTCGGCTTCACCGCGCCGCTGGTCCTCATACCCCTGGCCGACGGTCCGTTCCCGCTGGTCGTCGGCCTGCTGTTCGTCGCGGAGTTCCTCTCCTGCGTGGGCGTCATGCTCGTGGACATCGCCGCCGGCTCCTTCCAGATGGCGGTGATACCCGATGGGATCCGGGCCCGGGTGATGGGCGCCTTCCGTACGCTCAACCACGGGTTCCGCCCGGTCGGCGCGCTCGCCGGCGGTCTGCTCGGCACCGCCCTCGGTCTTCGCCCCACGCTGTGGATCGCCACCGTCGGAGCCATGCTCGCCGTCCTGTGGATCCTGCCCTCGCCCCTGGCCCGGATGCGCCAACTCCCCTCCAGGGAAGGGGAACCGGCACCCGTCACGTGATCTGCCCGGTCGGGCAGACTGGCCGCATGACCACTCAGCAGACCGGGGGCGGACCCGCCCCGACCACCCTCCCGCCGACCGGGGCCCACGAGGCCCCGACCGGCCTCCTGCCGGCCGCCACCGTCGACGCGTACCTGCGCCGTATCGGGGCGGACCGGCCCGACCGCGCGGACGCCCACGCCCTGAGTGACCTCCACGTGCGCCACCTGCGCGGCGTCCCCTTCGAGAATCTCTCGATCCATCTCGGCGAGCCCGTCGTGCTGGACGAGAGGGCGCTGGTCGACAAGGTGGTGGAGAGGCGCAGGGGCGGCTTCTGCTACGAGGTCAACACCGCGTTCGCCGCGCTCCTGCGGTCACTCGGCTTTCAGGTCTCCCTCCTCCAGGGGCGCGTCTTCGACCCGGCGGGGCGGCCCGGCATCCCGTACGACCACATGGCGCTCCTGGTCCTGACGGAGGACGGGCGGCGGTGGCTCGCGGACGTCGGCTTCGGCGAGCACAGCCACCATCCGCTCGCCTACGACGAGCGCGGCGAGCAGAAGGACCCGGCCGGGACCTTCCTCGTACGGGAGACGGCCGAGGGCGACCTGGACGTGCTGTACGAGGGAAAGCCGCAGTACCGGCTGGAGACGCGCCCGCGCGAACTCGCCGACTTCGCCGCCGGTGCCTGGTACCACCAGACGTCGCCCGC
>NZ_JAPSIW010000676.1 GCF_031178505.1 Streptomyces sp.
TACGAGATTCGAACTCGTGAGGGGTTGCCCCCAACACGCTTTCCAAGCGTGCGCCCTAGGCCTCTAGGCGAATCCTCCGCCGGGAACATTACATGACCGAAGGGGGTGCTCGCGAACTCGATCCGGGAGGGGGGTCCCGGGAGGGTTCCCGGAGGGATCGGGGTGGGGGAGGTGGGTCATCGGGGGGTGGGGGATCGGGTAGGCTGGGCGGAGCCCCTCACGCGGCGCTATCTGACTGAACTCCCCCAGGGCCGGAAGGCAGCAAGGGTAGGTCGGCTCTGGCGGGTGCGTGGGGGGCGCTTGCGTTCCCGGGTTGTCGGTGGGCGCCTATAACCTCGTATACGTGTCGTCTCTCGCGCTCTACCGCCGCTATCGCCCCGAATCCTTCGCCGAGGTCATCGGGCAGGAGCATGTCACCGACCCGTTGCAGCAGGCCCTGCGGAACAACCGGGTCAACCACGCGTACCTGTTCAGCGGCCCCCGCGGGTGTGGAAAGACGACCAGCGCCCGCATCCTGGCCCGGTGTCTGAACTGTGAGCAGGGGCCGACGCCGACGCCGTGCGGGGAGTGCCAGTCCTGCCGGGACCTCGCGCGCAACGGCCCGGGGTCCATCGACGTCATCGAGATCGACGCGGCCTCGCACGGTGGTGTGGACGACGCCCGTGAGCTGCGGGAGAAGGCCTTCTTCGGGCCGGCCTCCAGCCGGTACAAGATCTACATCATCGACGAGGCCCACATGGTCACCCCGGCGGGCTTCAACGCCCTCCTGAAGGTGGTCGAGGAGCCGCCGGAGCACCTCAAGTTCATCTTCGCGACGACGGAGCCGGAGAAGGTCATCGGGACCATCCGCTCCCGCACGCACCACTACCCCTTCCGTCTGGTGCCGCCCGGCACGCTCCGCGACTACCTGGGAGAGGTGTGCGGGCGCGAGGGCATCCCGGTCGAGGACGGGGTGCTGCCGCTGGTCGTGCGGGCGGGCGCGGGGTCGGTGCGTGACTCGATGTCCGTGATGGACCAGCTCCTCGCGGGCGCGGCCGACGACGGTGTGACGTACGCCATGGCCACCTCGCTCCTCGGGTACACGGACGGGTCGCTGCTGGACTCGGTGGTGGACGCGTTCGCCGCCGGGGACGGGGCCGCGGCCTTCGAGATCGTGGACCGGGTCATCGAGGGCGGCAACGATCCGCGCCGGTTCGTCGCCGATCTGCTGGAGCGACTGCGTGACCTGGTCATCCTGGCCGCCGTGCCGGACGCCGCCGAGAAGGGGCTGGTCGACGCGCCGGCCGATGTCATCGAGCGCATGCAGGCGCAGGCCTCCGTCTTCGGCGCGGCCGAGCTGAGCCGGGCGGCGGACCTGGTGAACGCCGGGCTGACCGAGATGCGCGGCGCCACCTCTCCCCGGCTCCAGCTGGAGCTGATCTGCGCGCGCGTGCTGCTGCCCGCCGCCTTCGACGACGAGCGTTCGACGCAGGCCCGGCTCGACCGGCTGGAGCGCGGAGCCGCCACGGCGGTCGCCGCCCCCGGGCCGGTGTTCACGCCCGGCCCGCCCACGCCCGCCGTGGCGTACGTGCCCGGGCCCGAGGCCCACACGCCGATGGCCCCGCCGCCCCTGCCGGCCGCCGCCGCCGCACCCGTACCGCCGTCGCCGCAGGAGAGTTCCCGGCCCGTCCAGGCCGCGTCGCAGCCGGTCCCGCCCTCGCAGGCGCCGCAGTCCGACGCGCCCCGGCCCGGGGCGTGGCCCGGTGCCGCCCGGCCCGGTGGCGGGGCGCCCGGCGCCTGGCCGGGGGCCTCCGCGCCCGCCGCCCCGCCGCAGGCGCCCGCTCCGGCCGCGCAGCCCGCCGTTTCCGCGCCCGCGCCCGCCGCCGGGTCCGGCGACATGGCGCAGGGAGCGGCCCAGGTGCGGAACATGTGGCCGTCGATCCTCGACGCGGTGAAGAACCGGCGCCGTTTCACGTGGATCCTGCTCAGCCAGAACGCGCAGGTGGCCGGCTTCGACGGCACCACGCTCCAGCTCGGTTTCCTCAACGCCGGGGCCCGCGACAACTTCGCGAGCAGCGGCAGCGAGGACGTCCTGAAGCAGGCCCTGGCCGAACAGTTCAACGTCCAGTGGAAGATCGAGGCGATCGTCGACCCCTCGGGCGGTGCCAACCCGCCGCCCGCCGCCGGCGCCTTCGGCGGCCGTCCCGCCGCGCAGAGCCACACCCCCGGCCCGCCGCAGCAGAGCCACGGCCCGGGCCAGGGACAGGGGTACGGCCAGGGCCAGGCGTACGGCCAGACCCCGGCGCCCCAGGCCGGCGCCGGTCCTTCGCCGGCGGCCGCCTACGGGCAGGACGCGCCCGCCCCCGCACGGGCCGCGCAGTCCGGCCCCGGGCCGCAGGCGCCGTCCGCCGGGCAGCAGGCGCCGGCCCCCGCGCCGCCGCGCTCGGTGGCGCCGGAGGACGACGTACCGGAGGAGGACGATCCGGACCTGGTGGAGTCCGCCCTGTCGGGCCACGAGCTGATCGTCCGCGAGCTCGGCGCCACCGTTGTGGAGGAATACACGAACGAGTAGCGCCGTCTCGCTCGGTGGCCCGCACAAGGGCCGTCCCGGCAGGCGGGCTACTCTGGCTGGCGTGAAGGTCCTCGTCATCGGCGGCGGCGCCCGCGAACACGCCCTGTGCCGCTCTCTCTCCCTCGATCCCGACGTCACCGCTCTGCACTGCGCGCCCGGCAACGCCGGAATCGCGGAGGTCGCCGCGCTGCACCCCGTCGACCAGCTCGACGGCGGCGCGGTCGCCGCCCTCGCCACGGAGCTCGGCGCCGACCTGGTCGTCGTCGGCCCGGAGGCCCCGCTCGTCGCGGGCGTCGCCGACGCCGTGCGCGCGGTCGGCATCCCCGTCTTCGGCCCGTCCGCCGAGGCCGCCCTCCTCGAGGGGTCCAAGGCCTTCGCGAAGGACGTGATGGCGGGCGCCGAGGTGCCCACCGCCCGCAGCTACGTCTGCACCACCCCGGCCGAGATCGACGAGGCCCTCGCCGCCTTCGGCGCCCCGTACGTCGTCAAGGACGACGGTCTCGCGGCCGGCAAGGGCGTCGTGGTGACCGAGGACGTCGAGCAGGCCCGGGCGCACGCCCTCGCCTGCGACCGGGTCGTCATCGAGGAGTACCTCGACGGCCCCGAGGTCTCCCTCTTCGCCATCACGGACGGCACGACCGTCCTCCCGCTGCAGCCCGCGCAGGACTTCAAGCGCGCGCTCGACGGCGACGAGGGCCCGAACACCGGCGGCATGGGTGCCTACTCGCCGCTGCCGTGGGCCGACCCGAAGCTGGTGGACGAGGTCCTGGAGACCGTCCTGCAGCCGACGGTCGACGAGCTGCGCCGCCGGGGCACCCCGTTCTCCGGCCTGCTCTACGCGGGTCTGGCGATCACGAGCCGGGGCGTGCGGGTCATCGAGTTCAACGCCCGCTTCGGCGACCCCGAGACCCAGGTGGTCCTGGCCCGTCTCAAGACCCCCCTCGCGGGCGTGCTGCTGCGCGCCGCCACAGGCACCCTGGCCGACCAGGAGCCGCTGGCCTGGCGCGACGAGGCGGCCGTCACCGTGGTCGTCGCGAGCCACAACTACCCGGGGGCGCCGCGCACCGGCGACCCGATCGAGGGCCTGGCCGAGGTGGCGGAGCGGGACGCGCCGCACGCGTACGTCCTCCACGCCGGTACGAAGCGGGACGGCGACCGGATCGTGAGCGCGGGGGGCCGGGTCCTCTCGGTCACCGCCACCGGAACGGACCTGACGCAGGCGCGCGAGCGTGCCTACGCGGCGGTCGGCCGCATCCGTCTTGACGGCGCGCAGCACCGTACGGACATCGCGCGGAAGGCCGCGGAGGACGCCGGGAGCACCGGAGTCTGAGCGGCAGAGGCGC
>NZ_JAPSIW010000075.1 GCF_031178505.1 Streptomyces sp.
AGGATTTGAACCTGTGGCCTCATCCTTATCAGGGATGCGCTCTAACCAACTGAGCTATAGCCCCGCCGCGCTCTGCGGTGTGTGTCCCGCGCGCTGACTCCTGAAGATTAGCGCACGTGGGGGCCAGTCCCAAAATCCGTTCCCGGACGGCCCCCGCGCGCGTCACTCGTCCTCGGCCAGCGTCAGTTCCACGCCGCCGACGAACCCGGCGGACAGGTTGTAGATGAACGCGCCCAGGGTCGCCAGGGCGGTCATCAGGACCACGTCGATCACCGCGATCACCGAGGTGAACATCAGCACCCTCGGCAGCGACAGGAACGACTGCAGGTCGAAGCCGTTGGACTCGTTGGAGCCCGTGGCCTCGCTGATCGTCCCGCCGACGGTCGAGAAGACGCCCATGGCGTCCATGACCATCCACAGCACCGCCGCGGCCACGACCGTGCAGATGCCGAGCGCGATGGAGAGCAGGAAGCTCACCTTCATCACCGACCACGGGTCGGCCTTGGCCACCCGCAGCCGCGCCTTGCGCGTCCGCGGCGTGGTGCGCGCGCCCGTGCGCGGCACCCGCACCGCCGCCGTACCCGACGAGCCGTCCGATGCCGGAGCGCCGTACGCCTGCGGCGGGTGGTAGGGCCCGCTCGGCCGGCCCGACTGCGGGCGCTCGCCGGGCAGCGGCCCGCTGTAGCTCTCGTACGGGGGCTGCTGCCCCCGGGTGTCCGTCACCGCAACCCCCTGGGAGTCCGTGGCGGAGCCACGGGCACCGTTCGCTCCGGCACCAGCAGAAGCTCCGGCGGCCGCCGATCCGGCGCCCGTGGCTCCACTCACGCTCTACTCCTCGTGCTCCCCGGCCGAGGGCTCCGCGCCCTCGCCCGACCCGGCCTCGGCCACCTCAGCGGCGGTCTCGGCGTCGACAGTGTTCTCGACGTACTCGTCCTCGCTGCCGGCCTCGGCGTTCCTCGCGATGCCGACGACGGCATCGCGCTTGCCCAGGTTGATCAGCTGGACGCCCATGGTGTCACGGCCGGTCTCCCTGACTTCGTTGACTCGCGTACGAATCACACCGCCGGACAGCGTGATGGCGAGGATCTCGTCCGTCTCCTCCACCACCAGCGCGCCCACGAGCGAACCGCGGTCCTCGACGATCTTGGCAGCCTTGATGCCGAGACCGCCACGTCCCTGGACGCGGTACTCGTCGACGGCGGTGCGCTTGGCGTAGCCGCCGTCGGTCGCGGTGAAGACGAACGTACCGGGCCGGACGACATTCATCGAGAGCAGCTCGTCGTCCTCGCGGAAACTCATCCCCTTGACGCCGGACGTGGCTCGTCCCATCGGACGCAGGGCGTCGTCCGTCGCGGTGAACCGGATCGACTGCGCCTTCTTCGAGATCAGCAGCAGATCGTCCTCGGCGGACACCAGCTCGGCGCCGATCAGCTCGTCGTCGCTGCCGTCCTCGCGCTCGCGCAGGTTGATCGCGATGACACCGCCGGAGCGCGGCGAGTCGTAGTCCTTCAGCGCGCTCTTCTTCACCAGGCCGGCCTTGGTCGCGAGCACCAGGTACGGCGCGGCCTCGTAGTCGCGGATCGCCAGGATCTGGGCGATCTGCTCGTCCGGCTGGAAGGCCAGCAGGTTCGCCACGTGCTGGCCGCGGGCGTCCCGGCCGGCGTCCGGCAGCTCGTAGGCCTTGGCCCGGTAGACCCGGCCCTTGTTGGTGAAGAACAGCAGCCAGTTGTGGGTCGTGGTGACGAAGAAGTGGTCGACGATGTCGTCCTGCTTCAGCTTCGTGCCGCGCACGCCCTTGCCGCCGCGCTTCTGCGAGCGGTAGTCCTCGGTCTTCGTCCGCTTGACGTAGCCGCCACGCGTGATCGTGACGACGATGTCCTCCTCGGCGATCAGGTCCTCGATGGACATGTCGCCGTCGAACGGCACCAGCTTGGAACGGCGGTCGTCACCGAACTTGTCGACCAGCGCCGCCAGCTCCTCGCTGACGATGGCACGCTGCTTCTCCGGCGAGGCCAGGATCGCGTTGTACTCGTTGATCTTCGCCTGGAGCTCGTCGTGCTCGGCGACGATCTTCTGGCGCTCCAGGGCGGCGAGCCGGCGGAGCTGCATCTCCAGGATCGCGTTGGCCTGGATCTCGTCGATCTGCAGCAGGCCCATGAGGCCCTCACGGGCCACCTCGACCGTGTCGCTGCGCCGGATGAGGGCGATGACCTCGTCGATGGCGTCCAGGGCCTTCAGCAGGCCGCGCAGGATGTGGGCGCGCTCCTCGGCCTTGCGCAGCCGGAACCGCGTCCGGCGCACGATGACCTCGATCTGGTGCGTCACCCAGTGGCGGATGAACGCGTCCAGGGACAGGGTGCGCGGCACGCCGTCGACCAGCGCCAGCATGTTGGCGCCGAAGTTGGTCTGGAGGTCGGTGTGCTTGTACAGGTTGTTGAGGACCACCTTGGCCACGGCGTCGCGCTTGAGCACGATGACCAGGCGCTGGCCGGTCCGGGACGAGGTCTCGTCGCGGACGTCGGCGATCCCGCCGATCTTGCCGTCCTTCACCAGGTCGGCGATCTTCTGCGCGAGGTTGTCCGGGTTGACCTGGTAGGGCAGCTCCGTGACCACCAGGCACTGGCGGTTCTGGATCTCCTCGACCTCGACCACGGCGCGCATGGTGATGGAGCCGCGGCCGGTCCGGTACGCCTCCTCGATGCCCTTGCGGCCGACGACGAGCGCGCCGGTGGGGAAGTCGGGGCCCTTGATCCGCTCGATGAGCGCGTCGAGCAGCTCCTCGTGGGAGGCCTCGGGGTGGGCCAGGTACCACTGGGCGCCGTCCGCGACCTCGCGCAGGTTGTGCGGCGGGATGTTGGTGGCCATACCGACGGCGATACCGGCGGAGCCGTTGACCAGCAGGTTCGGGAACCTGGCCGGCAGGACCGTCGGCTCCTGGTTGCGGCCGTCGTAGTTGTCCTGGAAGTCGACGGTCTCCTCGTCGATGTCCCGGACCATCTCCATCGACAGCGGCGCCATCTTGCACTCGGTGTAGCGCATGGCCGCGGCCGGGTCGTTGCCCGGCGAGCCGAAGTTGCCGTTGGAGTCGACGAGCGGCATCCGCATCGACCAGGGCTGGGCGAGGCGGACGAGCGCGTCGTAGATCGAGGTGTCGCCGTGCGGGTGGTACGTACCCATGACGTCACCGACGACGCGGGCGCACTTGTAGAAGCCCTTCTCGGGCCGGTAGCCGCCGTCGTACATCGCGTACAGGACGCGCCGGTGGACGGGCTTGAGGCCGTCCCGTACGTCGGGCAGCGCGCGGGACACGATGACGGACATCGCGTAGTCGAGGTACGAGCGCTGCATCTCGGTCTCGAGCCCCACGGGCTCCACGCGCATGCCCACGCCCGGAACCGTCGGCTCCTCTTCGGGCATCACAGGGGTGTTCTCGTCGGCCATTGCTGGTCTTCAGTCCTTTCGTACGGTCAGCTGAGACCGACTCAGATGTCGAGGAAGCGAACGTCCTTGGCGTTGCGCTGGATGAACGAGCGCCGTGCCTCTACGTCCTCGCCCATCAGCACCGAGAACAGGTCGTCGGCCTGGGCGGCGTCGTCGAGGGTGACCTGGCCGAGCACGCGGTGCTCCTGGTCCATGGTGGTGATGCGCAGCTCCTCGGCGTTCATCTCGCCGAGACCCTTGAAGCGCTGGATCGAGTCCTCGCGGATCCGCTTGCCGTTCTGCTTGCCGAGCTCGACGAGCGCGTCCCGCTCCCGGTCCGAGTAGGCGTACTCGAAGTCGTCGCGGCCCCACTTGATCTTGTAGAGCGGCGGGCGGGAGAGGTAGACGTGGCCGGCCTCGACCAGGGGGCGCATGAAGCGGAAGAGGAAGGTCAGCAGGAGGGTGTTGATGTGCTGGCCGTCGACGTCGGCGTCCGCCATCAGGATGATCTTGTGGTAGCGGAGCTTCTCGATGTCGAAGTCCTCGTGCACTCCGGTGCCGAAGGCCGAGATCAGCGCCTGGACCTCGGTGTTCTGCAGGATCTTGTCGATCCGGGCCTTCTCGACGTTCAGGATCTTGCCTCGGATCGGCAGGATGGCCTGGTACATCGGGTTGCGGCCGGACTTCGCGGAACCGCCGGCGGAGTCACCCTCGACGATGAAGATCTCGCACTTGGTCGGATCGTTCGACTGGCAGTCGGACAGCTTGCCCGGGAGCGACGCCGACTCCAGCAGACCCTTGCGGCGGGTCAGGTCGCGCGCCTTGCGCGCGGCCACGCGCGCGGTGGCGGCCTGGATGCCCTTGCGGATGATGTCCGCGGCCTCGTTCGGGTTCCGGTCGAACCAGTCGGTGAGGTGCTCGAAGACGACCTTCTGCACGAAGGTCTTCGCCTCGGTGTTGCCGAGCTTGGTCTTCGTCTGGCCCTCGAACTGCGGCTCGCCGATCTTGACCGAGATGATCGCGGTCAGACCCTCGCGGATGTCATCACCCGTGAGGTTGTCGTCCTTCTCGCGGAGCAGCTTCTTCTCGCGCGCGTACTTGTTGACGAGGGTCGTCAGCGCCGCGCGGAAGCCCTCCTCGTGCGTACCGCCCTCGTGGGTGTGGATCGTGTTCGCGAAGGAGTACACGCCCTCGCTGTACGACGAGTTCCACTGCATCGCGATCTCGACCGAGAGCAGACGCTCCTTGTCCTCGGCCTCGATGTCGATGACGGTGGGGTGGATCAGGTCGCCCTTGCGTGAATTGAGGTACTTCACGAAGTCGACGATGCCGCCCTCGTAGTGGTACTTCACGGTGCGGGCGGCGGGCTCGGCGGCGGCCTCGGAGTCCGGGTCGTCGGCGCCGACGGTGGCCTTCGCGGACTCCCGCTCGTCGGTGAGCGTGATCGTCAGGCCCTTGTTGAGGAAGGCCATCTCCTGGAAACGGCGCGAGAGCGTCTCGAAGGAGTACTCGGTCGTCTCGAAGATGTCCGGGTCGGCCCAGAAGGTGACCGACGTGCCGGTCTCCTCGGTCGCCTCGTGCTGGGCGAGGGGCGCGGTCGGGGCGCCCATCTTGTAGTCCTGCGTCCAGCGGTGGCCGTCGGTCTTCACCTCGACGGCGACCTTGGTGGACAGGGCGTTCACGACGGAGACACCGACGCCGTGCAGACCGCCGGAGACCGCGTAGCCGCCGCCCCCGAACTTGCCGCCCGCGTGCAGCACGGTCAGCACGACCTCGAGGGCCGGCTTGCCCTCGGAGGCCACGATGCCCACCGGGATGCCGCGCCCGTTGTCGACGACGCGCACGCCGCCGTCGGCGAGGATCGTGACGTCGATGGTGTCGGCGTGCCCGGCCAGGGCTTCGTCGACCGAGTTGTCGACGACCTCCTGCACCATGTGGTGCAGACCGCGCTCACCGGTCGAGCCGATGTACATGCCAGGGCGCTTGCGCACCGCATCCAGACCCTCGAGTACCTGGATGTTGCTGGCGGTGTACTGGTTGTTCTCGTTGGGGTTGCCGGAATCGGCCACGAAGCGCCCTTTCTGGCACAGCACAGGCCGTCTCCGGGCATACGGGAGCGGCTGCGTCGTTCGACATGTTCCGCGGGGTGGCGGGATTGCCTCCCAGTCTACCGGTAGCGCCGACAGTCATGGGGGTTTGCCGGTACCTGAATGCTCATGTGCCGCCCTGCGCGGCCCCGAGACGACTCCCCATATCCGGATAGGGGCTCCAGGGCCCCCTGACGGCCACCTAGCGCTTCGAGCGGTGACCGGTTGTGGGCAACCGTTCCCAGGAGGCCCGAGGGGTGCGCGACCGAGGGGCGGCCGTCGCGGTGCGGCGTCGTGGGCATGCCTTCCGCCCGGGGGAACGGGTGGGCACGGCTCCCCTCTTGTAGGACCCGTGCCACGAGGTCCCGGTTCCGCCCGACGGCGCCCGGAAGCGGATCCCGCCCGAGGGAACCCGCCCGCACCACGAGGGGCGGCACGAGCAGGGGCCCCGGGAAGTGCCGTACGGGAAGGCGGCGTGAAGAGGACACCGTGCAGGGCCGCCGTACAAGAGGGGCACCGGCAAGAGAACCGCCGTACAGGAGGGCCGCCGTACAAGAGGGCCGCCGTACAAGAGGGGCACGAGCGCCCTACCCGTACGTGTCCCCCGGTCCCACCGACCCCGGCGCCCGCAGCGGCCCGTACCCCCGGCGCGGCCCGCCCGGTCCCAGCACCTTGATGATGCGTACCGTCCCGTGCCCCAGGTCCTCGTTCAGCCGCGCGACCAGCGTCGGCGCGAGCAGTCGCAACTGCGTCGCCCAGGCCGTCGAGTCGCACTGCACGGTCAGCACGCGCGCGTCCGGCTCCTCCTCGTACCGCACGGGTACGCAGTGCTTCGCCAGGTCCTCGCCGACGATCTGGGGCCAGCGGCCCATGACCCCGCCGACCGCCGCCGGGGTCTCCCAGCCGCGCTCGGTGATGAGCCGGTTGATCGCGGCGCCGAGCGCCATGGGGTCCCGGCCGTCGGCCCGCGCCCCGGAACGCAGGCCGCCCCCGCGCCGCGCCTGCTTCTTCTGCTGCGCCGCCGCGCCCCGCGCCCGCGCCTGTTCCTTCGCGGCGCGCAGCGCCACCCGGGCGAGGTCCACACCCGAGGGCTCCGGCACCGCCGACTTGTCCACAGCCTGTGGGAGAGTTTCGTCACTCATACCCGCTCCACTGTTCCTCCGGCCACCGCGTACCGGGCCCCGGCGAGGACCTCCGGTACGTCGTCGTCCACCGCGGCCGTCACCAGCACCTGCTCGCCGTGGGCCACCAGCTCCGCCAGCCGCTCGCGCCGGCGCGCGTCCAGCTCGGCGAAGACGTCGTCGAGCACGAGGACCGGCTCGTTGCCCTCCGCCCGCAGCAGGTCGTACGAGGCCAGGCGGAGCGCGAGGGCATAGGACCAGGACTCGCCGTGGCTGGCGTACCCCTTCGCGGGCAGGTCCCCGAGCTTGAGCAACAGCTCGTCCCGGTGCGGTCCGACGAGGGTGACGCCCCGCTCGATCTCCTGCTTGCGGACGTCGGCGAGGGCGGCGAGCAGCTGGGTGTACAGCTCCTCCCGGCTCTGTCCGGCGCCCGGCGCGGAGGAACGGTACTCCAGCAGGACCGGCCCTCCCCCGGGCGCGAGCTGCTCGTACGCCTTGTCGGCGAGCGGCTGAAGGGTGTGGACGAGGTCCAGGCGCTGGGCGAGCAGCTCGGCCCCGGCCCGGGCCAGGTGCTGGTCCCAGACGTCGAGGGTGGACAGGTCCATGCCGCGTCCGCCGTGGCGCCGGGCCATGGCGGCCGACTTCAGGAGGGTGTTGCGCTGCTTGAGCACGCGCTCGTAGTCGGAGCGCACCCCCGCCATGCGCGGCGCGCGCGCCGTGATCAGCTCGTCGAGGAAGCGCCGGCGCTCACCGGGGTCGCCCTTCACCAGGGCGAGGTCCTCCGGCGCGAAGAGCACGGTCCGTACGATCCCCACCACGTCCCGCGGCTTGACCTGCGAGGACCTGTTGATACGGGCGCGGTTGGCGCGGCCGGGGTTGAGTTCCAGCTCGATCAGCTGGGAGCGCTCGCCCTGGGTGACGGCGGCGCGGATGACCGCCCGCTCGGCACCCATGCGGACGAGCGGCGCGTCGGAGGCGACCCGGTGGCTGCCGAGGGTGGCGAGGTAGCCGACGGCCTCGACCAGGTTGGTCTTGCCCTGGCCGTTGGCACCCACGAACGCGGTGACGCCCGGGTCGAGCGGGACCTCGACCCGGGCGTACGAGCGGAAGTCGGCCAGCGAGAGATGCGTGACGTGCATGGTGGGCGCCGACCTTCCCCCGGCGGGCTGTGCACCGCGGGGTGCACAGCCTGTGGATTACTTCTTCGTCTCGACCGCGTGACCGCCGAACTGGTTGCGCAGCGCGGCGATCATCTTCATCTGCGGCGAGTCGTCCTGGCGGGAGGCGAACCGCGCGAACAGGGACGCGGTGATCGCCGGCAGCGGGACCGCGTTGTCGATGGCGGCCTCGACCGTCCACCGGCCCTCGCCGGAGTCCGACGCGTAGCCGCGGAGCTTCTCCAGGTGCTCGTCCTCGTCCAGCGCGTTCACGGCCAGGTCGAGCAGCCAGGAACGGATGACCGTGCCCTCCTGCCAGGAGCGGAAGACCTCGCGGACGTCGGTGACCGAGTCGACCTTCTCCAGGAGCTCCCAGCCCTCGGCGTAGGCCTGCATCATCGCGTACTCGATGCCGTTGTGGACCATCTTCGCGAAGTGCCCGGCGCCGACCTTGCCCGCGTGCACCGCGCCGTACGGGCCCTCGGGCTTGAGCGCGTCGAAGATCGGCTGGACCCTGGCCACGTGCTCGGCGTCGCCGCCGTACATCAGCGCGTAGCCGTTCTCCAGGCCCCAGACGCCACCGGAGACGCCGCAGTCGACGAAGCCGATGCCCTTGGCGGCGAGCTCCTCCGCGTGCTTCTCGTCGTCCGTCCAGCGCGAGTTGCCGCCGTCCACCACGATGTCGCCGGGGGAGAGCAGCTCCGCCAGCTCGTCGATCGTGGACTGGGTCGCCGGGCCGGCGGGGACCATGACCCACACGACACGCGGGCCCTTGAGCTTGCCCACCAGCTCTTCCAGGCTGGGGACGTCGGCGAGGTCCGGGTTGCGGTCGTATCCGATGACGGTGTGGCCTGCGCGGCGGATGCGCTCGCGCATGTTGCCGCCCATCTTGCCGAGACCGACGAGACCGAGCTCCATCAGAGATTCCTTAAGCGTCGTGTGCGGTTTTCCCGGGTCCGAGCCTACGCCCGGACCCGGGTGCACACCTGTGGGGTCATCCGCTCAGTCGACCACCGGGCCGGGGGCCTCAGCCGGACAGCCGCACCGGCATGATCAGGTACTTGTAGGCCTCGTCCGCCTCGGCGTCCACGGCCGGCTTGCCGCTCAGCAGCGCGGGCTTGGTGGAGGTCGTGAAGGAGAGCTGGGCGACCGGGGAGTCGATCGCGCTGAGGCCGTCCAGGAGGAAGGTCGGGTTGAAGGCGATCGAGATGTCGTCGCCCTCCAGCTGCGCGTCGACCCTTTCCACAGCCTGTGCGTCGTCGCTGGAGCCGGCCTCCAGGATGAGCACGCCCTGCTCGAAGGTGAGCCGGACCGGGGTGTTGCGCTCGGCGACCAGGGCCACGCGCTTGACGGCCTCGACGAACGGGGCGGTCTCGATCACGGCGACCGAGTTGAACTCGGTCGGGAACAGCGTCCGGTACTTCGGCAGGTCGCCTTCGAGCAGACGGGTGGTGGTGCGGCGGCCCGCGCCCTCGAAGCCGATGAGGCCCTCGCCCTTGCCGGAGCCGGAGAGCGCCAGGGTGACCGTGTCACCGCTGGTGAGCGCCTTGGCGGTGTCCAGGAGGGTCTTCGCGGGCACCAGGGCGACCGCGGAGGCGTCGGGGGACTCCGGCTTCCACAGGAACTCGCGGACCGCGAAGCGGTAGCGGTCGGTGGAGGCCAGGGTGACCGTGTCGCCCTCGATCTCGATGCGCACACCGGTGAGGACGGGCAGCGTGTCGTCGCGGCCGGCGGCGATGGCCACCTGCGCGGCGGCGGAGGCGAAGACCTCGCCGGGGACGGTGCCGGTCGCGGTGGGCATCTCGGGCAGCGCCGGGTATTCCTCCACAGGCAGGGTGTGGAGGGTGAAGCGGGAGGAGCCGCAGACCACGGTCGCCCGCACGCCGTCGGTGGAGATCTCCACCGGGCGGTTGGGGAGGGCGCGGCAGATGTCGGCGAGCAGGCGGCCGGAGACCAGGACGGTGCCGTCCTCCTCGACCTCGGCCTCGACCGAGACCCGGGCGGAGACCTCGTAGTCGAAGCTGGAGAAGCTCAGGGCGCCGTCCTCGGCCTTCAGGAGAAGGCCCGCGAGGACGGGCGCCGGCGGACGGGCCGGGAGGCTGCGGGCCACCCAGGCCACCGCCTCCGCGAGTACATCGCGCTCCACCCGGATCTTCACCGGAACCGCCTCCTGCTTGTTGCTGGCTCGTCGACTGCGGGATCCAGTCTGACGTACGCCACGGACACTCGGTGCGGCTCGGGGTCAAGTCGCGTCGAGGGGCGGTCGGGGCTCCGGCGTCGAGTTGTGCACAGGTCCCACTTCGAAGCGGATTCCGGGCTAACTCTAAGTGGGAGTAGTAGTAGGGCCTGTGGAAACGGTGGATAACGTCGTCCACCCAGGTCAGAGCCCGTTTTTTGTCCACCGTGCCTGTGGGTGGAACCGGTGGACAACCTGGGGTCTCTGTGGACACCCGAAAGTTCTGCACACCCGATTCACAGGCCACGGGGAGTTCTCCCCAGTGCTGTCCCCAGCTTTCCCCCGGTTCCCCACAGCCCAAACGTCTCCTTCGGTGTGACGCCTTTCACTCGACGCGGTGAGGAGGGGACTTTTGTTGCCGAACAGTGGACAGGGGTGTGGAGAAGCTGTGGGCAACCACCGGCCCCCTGTGGGCGGCCGGTGGACAAGTCTCCGGAGCCCCTGTGGACGAAAGATTCATCCACAGGCTGTGGAGAGTGGTTGCGCACAATTCCACACCCGGCTGACCTGGCGTGATGACTTGTCAGTAGGCCCTCCTGTGGACACGATCCGGATAACTCGGCAGTCCCCACCCTGTGGACGGGAGATCATCCCCCAATCTGTGGAGAACCTGCCACCGGAACGGAGTAATCGAACAGCGGGCCGCGGCGGTGGGCGGGGCGGAGGCCTTCAGGAGACGACCGGGAGGCGCTCCGGAGGTGATCTGGGGACGATCAGGGGGCGCTCACGAGACGTTCAGGAGAAGGCCCGGAGCCGGCGGGTACGGGCCCGGAGGGCGGTCCCCGCGGCCCTGGGGCGCGTGCGGAGCGGAGATGCACGGGCAGCGCGGGGAGCCCTCGGGGCGCCCGCCCGTCGACACGGCGAAGGGCGCCCCGGGAGCAGTCCCGGAGCGCCCTCCGTACACGCCGCACTCCGCACGCTGAGCGCTCAGCGCCGCGGCGTCAGCCGTTCTTGATGCGGTTGGTGAGTTCGGTGACCTGGTTGTAGATGGAGCGCCGCTCGGCCATGAGGGCCCGGATCTTGCGGTCCGCGTGCATCACCGTCGTGTGGTCCCGGCCGCCGAACTGCGCGCCGATCTTCGGCAGCGACAGGTCCGTCAGCTCCCGGCACAGGTACATGGCGATCTGGCGGGCCGTCACCAGCACGCGGCTGCGCGAGGAACCGCAGAGGTCCTCCACCGTGAGCCCGAAGTAGTCCGCCGTCGCCGCCATGATCGCGGGAGCGGTGATCTCCGGAGCCGTGTCCTCGCCGCCGGGGATCAGGTCCTTCAGGACGATCTCGGTGAGCCCGAGGTCCACCGGCTGCCGGTTCAGGCTCGCGAAGGCCGTCACCCGGATCAGCGCTCCCTCCAGCTCCCGGATGTTGCGGGAGATGCGGGAGGCGATGAACTCCAGGACCTCCGGCGGGGCGTTGAGCTGCTCCTGCACCGCCTTCTTCCGCAGGATCGCGATCCGCGTCTCCAGTTCGGGCGGCTGGACATCGGTGGTGAGGCCCCACTCGAAGCGGTTGCGGAGCCGGTCCTCCAGGGTCACCAGCTGCTTCGGCGGCCGGTCCGAGGAGAGCACGATCTGCTTGTTCGCGTTGTGGAGCGTGTTGAAGGTGTGGAAGAACTCCTCCTGCGTCGACTCCTTGCTCGCGAGGAACTGGATGTCGTCGACGAGCAGGATGTCCACGTCGCGGTACCGCTTGCGGAAGGCGTCGCCCTTGCCGTCGCGGATGGAGTTGATGAACTCGTTCGTGAACTCCTCCGAGCTCACGTACCGCACGCGCGTGCCGGGGTACAGGCTGCGCGCGTAGTGGCCGATGGCGTGCAGCAGATGGGTCTTGCCGAGCCCCGACTCCCCGTAGATGAAGAGGGGGTTGTACGCCTTCGCCGGCGCCTCGGCCACCGCGACCGCGGCGGCGTGCGCGAAGCGGTTCGAGGAACCGATGACGAAGGTGTCGAAGAGGTACTTGGGGTTCAGACGCGCGTGCTGCTCGTTGGGCGCGCCCGAGCCTGAGCCCGGTGCCCCACCGGAGGAACCCGGTCCGCCGTGACCGCCGGGGCCCGGGACGGGACCGCCGGGACGGGGGCCCGGCCGGGCGCCGGGGCCCTGCGGCTCGGACAGCTCGCCGCGGTCGTGCCGCTGGTCGTAGCCCCGGGCGCGCTCGTCGTAACGGGACGGCGGGGACTGCTCCGGACCGGCCGGGTTGCCGGGCCCGGTGTACGGGGCGCGCTCCTGGTAGCCGCCGAGGCGCGGCTGCTGCCAGGACAGGTCGTCCTGGCTGCGCGGCCAGGCGCCGGGGTCGGGCCGCTGCGGCTGCTGGTAGTCCGGGTAGGCCGGGCGCGCGGTGGGCAGCCCGTCGTCGGGCAGGGAGCGGTGGCCGTACCCCTCGTACTTCTCGTACGGCTCGGGCTGCGGGCGCTCGTCGTAGCGGGACTGCTGCGGCTGCTGGACCGGGGGCGCGGGCGGGGCCGGGTCGCCGGCCGAGTCGTCGACGGTGATCGCGATCCGGATCGGACGGCCGCACTCACGGCTCAGGGTCTCGCTGATCAGCGGGGCGAGCCGGCCTTCCAGGACGCGCTTGCCCCACTCGTTGGGGACCGCGAGGAGCGCGGTGTCCGCGACCAGGGCGAGCGGCTGGCACCGCTCGATCCACTGCTTGTCCTTGGGCTCGATCCCCTGCTGGCCTTCGCCGAGGAGCTGCTCGAGAACACGTGGCCAGACTGCGGCAAGATCAGCAGGAACGTCAGCCACAGGGCACGCTTTCTCGCAGGTCCCACGCAGGTGTGCTTCTCGGGACGGTGGATCGAGGTCTGGAAGGACGGGGGGTCCGCAGGGACAGGAAAGGACAGAACGGAAAAGATTGTGGAGTCCAGCCACGGTAGTCGGGGCGGCTGACGTGGTTCAAGTTGTTGTCCACAGCCTGTGCACAATGGAGCCCGGCAACAGGTCGGTTTGACCGGATGGCGTAGCCGCGCGTACCGTAACCAGGTCGAGTTGTCGATGGCTGCTGCCGCCTGCCTCCGATGGGCAAAGGTCACGATCCGTGATCACGAAGCGGTGCACTCGGGCGTATTGCGAGCTACTCGTGGGCGCACGGTGACAGCCAGGCGATGTCCCGCCACCACCCGAATCATTTCTGGAGCCCCCGAGTGAGCAAGCGCACCTTCCAGCCGAACAACCGTCGTCGCGCGAAGACCCACGGCTTCCGCCTGCGCATGCGTACCCGTGCCGGTCGTGCCATCCTGGCCGCCCGTCGTGGCAAGGGTCGCGCCCGCCTGTCCGCCTGATCCGCGCACAGGTCATGACGTGCTGCCTACCGAGAATCGGCTGAGGCGGCGCGAGGACTTCGCGACCGCGGTACGCCGAGGACGCCGGGCCGGACGCCCGCTCCTCGTCGTGCACCTACGCAGCGGTGCAACGGACCCGCACGCGCCTGGGGAGAGCGCTCCCCCGACGCGTGCGGGTTTCGTCGTGAGCAAGGCCGTGGGCGGGGCGGTCATCCGCAACCAGGTCAAGCGACGCCTGCGCCATCTCGTCCGCGATCGGCTCTCCACGCTGCCGCCCGGTAGCCTGGTGGTCGTACGGGCGTTGCCCGGAGCCGGTGACGCCGACCACGCACAGCTGGCCCGAGACCTGGACGCCGCCTTGCAGCGGCTGCTGGGAGGGGGCACGCGATGAAGTACCCGCTGCTGGCTCTCATCAAGCTGTACCAGTGGACGATCAGCCCCCTCCTGGGCCCCGTCTGCCGGTACTACCCGTCGTGTTCCCACTACGGATTCACGGCCATCGACCGGCATGGCGCGATCAAGGGCACTGCCCTGACCGCCTGGCGCATCCTGCGGTGCAACCCGTGGTCGCCGGGCGGCGTGGACCACGTTCCCCCGCGTAAGCGTCCCCGCTGGCACGAAATCCTCAGGAACGCGCTGCGCGGCGACACGGGCGGGAGCTCCGCCGAGACGAGCCCGGCCGCAGAGACCTCGCCCAATGCTCAAGGAGCCTGATTAGTGGACACGATTGCCAGTTTTTTCAGCTTCATCACCACCCCCGTCGCATGGGTGATCGTCCAGTTCCACAAGGTCTACGGGGCGATCTTCGGCCCTGACACGGGCTGGGCCTGGGGCCTGTCGATCGTGTCCCTGGTGGTGCTGATCCGTATCTGCCTGATCCCGCTGTTCGTCAAGCAGATCAAGTCGACGCGGAACATGCAGGCGCTCCAGCCGAAGATGAAGGCGATCCAGGAGCGCTACAAGAGCGACAAGCAGCGTCAGTCCGAAGAGATGATGAAGCTCTACAAGGAGACGGGCACCAACCCGCTCTCCTCGTGTCTTCCCATCCTGGCCCAGTCGCCGTTCTTCTTCGCGCTGTACCACGTGCTCGCGAGCATCGCCAACGGTGACACCGTGGGTGACGTCATCGACCAGCCGCTGCTGGAGAGCGCCCGCCAGGCCCACATCTTCGGTGCCCCGCTGGCCGCCACCTTCACCGACAGCGCCGCCGACGTCGCCGCGCTCGACGCCTCGCTGACCTCGGTCCGCATCGTCACCGCGATCATGATCATCATGATGTCGGCCTCGCAGTTCTTCACCCAGCGCCAGCTGATGATGAAGAACGTCGACCTCTCCGTGAAGACGCCGTACATGCAGCAGCAGAAGATGCTCATGTACATCTTCCCGGTGATCTTCGCCGTCATGGGCATCAACTTCCCCGTCGGTGTCCTCGTCTACTGGCTGACCACCAACGTGTGGACCATGGGCCAGCAGATGTACGTGATCAACCAGAACCCGACCCCGGGCAGCAAGGCGCAGGACGCCTACCTGCAGCGTCTGCTCAAGAGCGTCACGCACCACGGTGAGGTGCGCGGCCGGCGCCGCAAGAACGTGGTCAAGGCGATCGTCGCCAAGGGCACCGACCGCAACGAGAACGAGCGCCGCTTCTTCAGCGGTCTCGCCAAGGCCGGCTTCGCCGCGCAGGCCGACGGCACCGTCGTCAAGAGCGACACCCTCGCGGTCGAGGCCGAGAGCGGCGCCGCCGCGAGGCGGCAGCAGCCGAAGCGCCAGACGAAGGCCAAGCGTCAGGCCGCGGCCGGCGG
>NZ_JAPSIW010000076.1 GCF_031178505.1 Streptomyces sp.
GGTCGACCTGGCGCCGACGACGACAGCACCAGGCCCGCACCAGTCACTACAAACAACGCGGACACATCCCCTGACCTGGCCACCAGTCACGGCAAGCACCGTTGCAGTACTAGCCCAGGTCGCCACGATGACGGCCGTCATCCTATGGCCGATGCTGCTCGTACCACCAACCTTGACGGTGCTGCGGTACTCCGGGGTGGGTAAACCGTTGACGTTCCAGCCACTCGCGATCTGGGGCGAACTGATCGGTCAGTGCGCCGACGTCGTGCGGAACCCTGGCCCGGAGCACACTCACGTGGCAGGTGTCTCCATAGCGTTCTCGATCGTGCGGTGCGTCGGGCACGGTTCCTGCGCGGCTCGGTTCCCCTGAACTGGAACCGTCAAGTCAGAGCCAAGGCGCACGCGGGACGCGTTGCAGTTGCACTGCGCGGGTATCCAAGGCATCGGCCGAGCGCACCACTCCCCTGGACGACCGCACCGACGTGCTGCGGCAGCTCATGGTGGAGCGCCTGGAGCGGCTGTTCTTCGGCGTCTACCGGGCCGCGGTCCGCAACGGTGACTACCAGGCCGTCGACCGTGCGGTCCACGTCATCGAGCGCAGTAGCCGCCTCCTGGGCCTGGACCGGCCCGTACGCACAGAGGTGTCCGGCCCGGACGGTGGAGCGGTACAGGTGGACACCGTCGGCCTGGACGAGCTGGAGCGCCTGATCAACCTCGCCGATGGCGCGGGTGGGCAGGGCTGACGAAGCGGCGGTTCTCGACCTCTACCGGACGCTTCCCGCTCAGCGCCGCCATGAGATAGCCGCCGCCTCCAACCCCCGAGCTCCGTGCCCGGCTCGTGCGTATCGAGCGTGAGCTGGCGATGGACCGTTCGCCAAGGGCGATGGCTGCCGTACTCACCGACGGCCGCGAGATGCAGGCCCCGCACCTGGGATTGATCGACGCCGCCTTCGAGCAGGTCGCCGCGGGCATACCGACACGGCTCTTGCTGACGATGCCCCCGCGGCACGGCAAGAGCCGCAGGGCTGCCAGGTGGGCGCCGCTCTGGTACCTGCGGCGCCGTACCGAGCACCGGGTGATGATCGCCAGCTACTCGTCCGACCTGGCTGACGATCACGGTCGGTGGATCAGGGACGCGATCCTCAACTATCAGTCCCGGCTCGGCATCAGCCTGCGGCCCGGCTCATCCGCCGCCAACCGCTTCGCCCTCACCGGCACCGAGGGCGGCGCGGTCATGGCCGGTGTCGGCGGAGGCCTCACCGGCAAGGGCGCCCACTTGGCCGTGGTCGACGACCCAATCAAGGGCGCGGCCGAAGCCTCCTCCCCCACCATGCGGAAACGGCTGTGGGAATGGTGGCAGACCGTCCTCCTGACCCGTATCGAACCGGGCGGCTCCGTCATCCTGATCCAGACCCGCTGGGACGAAGACGACCGCGCCGGTCGAGTCCTGGCTGACGAGGGGCGACCGGTGGACCGTCATCGTTGTGCCCGCCGTCGCTCTCTCCGCCGACGACGCCCCTCAGCGTGGAACGCCTCGCCGTGCGTGACGCGCAGATCGATGGGCTCGCTGACTTCAGGGAGCGGGCTCTGTCACAGATCGCCGCCCAGCGGATGGAGATCGAGCGGCTTCGCGATGTCTTGGTCACGCCGTCGAATGTTCGTGCTCTGCCGAACAGTTCAGGGGCGAACGCACCATACGGATCGTGTAGCTGAGCTCAATCGTGTGCAGGGAGCGGCTGCGACGTATGCCGGGCAACCGCCTCTGGTGTGCTCTGGGGATCTACTCGTCTGCACGAGGACGCGCGCTGTCGCCGACCGCGTCCCGAGTCGTCACCAGCCGATGGTCAGGAGGTCTCGGGCCGCCTGACGCGGCCACCGGCGGCGAGTCGGTCGTCGAAAATGGTTGCGAGGTAAGCGGTGGCGACGAGTTGTTCGACCTCTCGTGGCCGCGGCGGTGCAGGATGGTCGTTGACCGGGCGAATGAGTTTGCTGCTGTCCGGTCCGTGCGCGATGGTACCGAACTCGTTGGCCTCGTCACCGGCCAGGCAGTCACGTAGACGATGATGCCGCCGCCTTACAGGCCCACCCCGGCCCCCTGCAGACTGGACCGGCCGGGCCGAGGGTCCGGGCGAAGCACCGAGTGAACAGCTGACCGAAGCCGGGGTCGCTGTTCATGGTGGCAATGTGCGAGGACGGATTTCCTGGTGCCGGTCTCACTGGGTGCAAGGCAGGGGCCTTGGGCCTGTCTGACTGCTGGCTACGGTTCCAGGAAAGCGAGCGCCCGCGGAACGAATCTGTCGTGGTGCTAGAAGATCCCGCCGTGTCCGGCGTCGGGGGTAGAGGGGCTCGAGTTCACCCCGGGGCAGTCGGGCCACCAGGTCGAGGGTGTTGGCGCTCGGGACCATCCGGTCGCTCTCGCCGTTGGCCACCAGGTCGGCTGGTGGGTGCGCGACAGGTCGGCGGGGGCCTGGACGCCCCAGCGGTGGATGGCCTTCGACTGGGCGCGGAACGATGAGAGCGAGATGGCTTTGTCGCGGTCGTCCGTGCGCTCTTTCAGCCGGTCCAGGAAGGCGTGGGCGGCCCGTCGGCCGCTTTCGGTGGCGGTGAAGAAGAGGAACTGCTTGGAGTTCCTGCGGGTCGCGACGGCCTTGAGGGTGTCCTTGATGGTGAGGGAGGTGACCTTGATGCCGGGGCCTCCGGCGGGGCCCGTGCCCGCGAGGATCATCTTCCGTACGAGGTCCGGTTCCTGTGCCGCGACGACCTGGGCGACGAAGCCGCCCATCGACAGGCCGAGCAGATCGACACGGTCGTACCCAAGAGCCGTGATGAACAGCACCGTGTCGCGGGCCATCGCCTCGATGGTGTCGGGCGTGGAGCCACCGGAGGCGCCGACGCCGCGGTTGTCGTGGGTGATCACGCGGCGTCGGGCTGCGAGTCCGTCGACGACGCGGGGGTCCCAGTTGCCCAGGACCGCGGACAGGTGGTTGAGCAGGATCAGCGGTACGCCGTCGTCCGGACCGTGCTGCCGGTAGGCGACGTCCACGCCGTGCACGGACACGGCGCGGGCCGGCTCGTTCTGGTACGACCACGGGGTGGGCGTGGGGGAGCTGGACGGTGCGTTCGTGATCGGGTCCTGGTGTGGGAGAGAGGAGCGTGGGGCGGGATCTTCTCGTTGTGGCGGGCGACGTTCTCGGCGACCGGCAGAGCCGTTGCCCTGGGGTCACGTCATGGAGACGACGACCTTGCCGGCTTTCGGGTGGCCCTTTTCGACGTACTCCATGGCCTGAAGGGTCTCGTCGAAGGGGAAGACCCGGTCGACGATGGGGCGGATCTTCCCGGCGTCGATGAGGGGGGTGAGTTCGCGCAGCTGGTCGCCACTGGCCTTCATGAACAGGAAGGAGTACGTGACACCGAGACGCTTGGCCTGGCGCCGGGTCTTGGCGCTGAGCGCGGCGATGCCCAGGCGGAGCACCGGGTTCGAGCCGAGTTCGCGGGCGGTGGCCGGGTCGGGCGGGCCCGCGACGGAGATGGCCAGGCCGCCGGGCTTGAGGATGCGCAGGGACTTGGCGAGGTTCTCGCCGCCGAGGGAGTCCAGGACGAGGTCGTAGCCGGTGAGGAGTTCGGAGAAGTCCTGGGTGCGGTAGTCGATGACCTCGTCCGCGCCGAGGTCCTTGACGAGGCCGACCTTGGCGGTGCTCGCGGTGGCGGTCACGTGCGCGCCCAGTGCCGTGGCCAGTTGGATGGTGATGGAGCCGAGGCCGCCGGCGCCCGCGTGGATGAGGACCTTCTGGCCCGGCTGGACGTTCGCCCGCTCGACCAGGGCCTGCCAGGCGGTCAGCGCGACCAGGGGGAGGGAGGCGGCCTCGGTCATGGTGAGCGTGGCGGGCTTGGGCGCCAGGTCGTCCTGGTGGACGGCGAGGAGTTCGGCGAAGGTGCCGATGCGGTCCTTGTCGGGCCGCGCGTAGACCTCGTCGCCCACCGCGAAGCGGGTGACAGACGATCCGACGCCGACGACGGTCCCGGCGAGGTCGTTGCCCAGGACGAGCGGGAGACGGTAGGGCAGGATCGACTTAAGGTCACCGTCGCGGATCTTCATGTCCAGCGGGTTGACACTCGCCGCGTCGATCCTGACCAGGACGTTGTCGGCGCCCACCTGGGGGTCGGGGATCTCGGCGGCGCGCATTCCGGCCGCAGCACCGTACTCCTCGACCATGAAGGCCTTCATCGTCATCTCCGTTCGTGTGGTCTCCCGTCCAAGCGGGAGGGATGTTCTGTCCGTGAGGGGTTTGTCTCGTTACGAGACATTTGTAGTGTTCTTCTAGTCCGCGCGCTCCGCGTCGGCACGGCAGTGGTCAGTGCCTGCGCGGAGAGTTCTGCGTCGGCCGTGTTTCCGGGCTCAGGCCACCGGCACGGCCGGGGCGATGACGCTGCTCACGTCGCCGCCCTGGAGGTGCCCCAGCGAGCCCGCGACGCCCTCGTGCGGTACGCCGAGCGGCATGGCGCTGACCTTGTCGAGGCGCGCGTACTGCTCGTCGGTGAGCTGGACGTCGAGGGCCGCGAGGTAGCTGTCGAGATGGGAGAGGTCGCGCGGGCCGATGATCGGGACCAGCGTGGCCGTGGAGCGGGCGACGTGCTCGCGGACCCAGGCCACCGCCACCTGGGCGGGCGTCGCAACGGTCTCCTGGGTGAGGGCCGGGACGGTGTCGACGACGGCAGCCTTCTGTCGGTGCTCTCGGTGTGGATGACCATGCCCGGGTCGCCGAGGCGCCCTTCAGCGAAGCTGCGGTACTTGCCGGTGAGCAGTCCGCCGCCGAGCGGGGACCACAGCGCGGCACCGAGTCCGAGGCTCTCGGCCATCGGCAGTAGCTCCCGGTCGGCGGTGCGCTCGACCAGGCTGCACTCGTGCTGGATGCCGATGATCGGGGACTGGTTGCGCAGGTCGGCGAAGGTCACCGCGCGGGAGACGCGCCAGGCGGGGAAATCGGACAGCGCGGCGTGGTGGAGCTTGCCCGCGCTGACCAGGTCGTCGAGACCGCGCAGGAGTTCCCCCATCGGAACGAGCTGGTCGGGGAAGTGCACCCACAGCAGGTCGATGTAGTCGGCGCCCAGGCGCTTCAGACGGGCCTCGACGGAGGCGACCATGGTCTTGCGGCTGTTGCCGGTCTGGGAGATGTCCGGCCGCGAGGCGGCGCCGAGGGCGAGCTTGGTGGCCAGGACGAAGTGCTCGTGGTCGGCGGAGACCAGCTTGCCGGTCAGCTCCCCCGACCCGCCGAACTGGTAGCTGTCGGTGCTGTCGAGGAAGGCGCCGCCGGCCTCGGCGAACCGGTCGAAGATCCGGCGTGCCTCGTCGGGCTCGGCGCCTGCGCCCCAGCCGGCGCCGAAGTCCGCGGTGCCGAGCGCGTACTCGGAGACGCGCAGTCCGGTCCTGTGGCCGAAGGCCGTATAACGCATGAGAAGTCCTTGCGCAAGGGGGCCTGGAAGGCCGTCGTGCCGTGGTGGAGGGGCTGAGTGTCAGCCCGCGTTCGGCTGGGGCACCGCGGACAGGCTCCGCTTGACGTACCTACTGGTCTCGTCGGCGAGGATCTCGGGCAGGCCGGTCTCGATGCCGTAAAGGGCCTGGGCCGCGACGTCGGCGGCGGCGACCTTCTGGTCGACGGGCACGCCGGCGGCCATGTCGGTGTCCATGTAGCCGACGTGCAGCGCCGAGACGATGATCCCGCGGGGCGCCAGTTCCTCGCGACTCGCGTCGCTCAGCGCCCAGGCGGCGGCCTTGGAAGCCGCGTAGGAGCCGAGGCCCGACGGGTGGAACCATGACAGGGCGGACAGGACGTTGAGTACGGCGCCGCCGCCGTTGCCCTCGATGAGGGGAGCGAAGGCCCGTGTGGCGACGAGCGGGCCGAAGAAGTTGGTCTCCATCTCGCGACGCACCTCGTCCAGGTCGCCGCCGACCAGCGTCGCGCCGGTGGAGATGCCCGCGTTGTTGATCAGAAGCGTCGCGTCCGACGCGATGCGGGCGGCCTCCCGTATCGACTCCTGGTCCGTCACGTCGAGGCGCAGTGGGCGGACGCCCGGCAGGTCGATCGTCTCGGGACGGCGGGCCGCCGCGTAGACCTTGGCGCCATGCTCCACGAGCTGGGCGGCCAGGTGCCGCCCGAGGCCCCGGTTGGCACCGGTGACCACCGCGACCGCGTTCTTGAGTTCCATGCTCGCTCCTGTCCTTCGCAGGCGCCGTCGGAGCACCCGCGTCAATTAGATTTCAAGCGCAATCTAAACACAGGGCTATGATAGATGCCAGTCGACATCCAAACGGGAGGTGGCCATGGGCCGCGTATCGCAGGCGCAGGCGGAGGAAAATCGCAGGCGGGTGGTGGACACCGCCTCCCGGCTGTTCCGAGAGCAGGGCACGCAGGTCAGCGTCGCCGACCTGATGAAGGCGGCTGGTCTGACCCATGGCGCGTTCTACAAGCAGTTCGCCTCCAAGGAGGCGCTCGTCGACGAGGCCACCGCCCACGCCTTCGCCGAGCTCACCCAGCGCTACAGCGCCGGGCTCGAGCGGCACGACGGGCAGCGCGAAGCCGCCCAGCAGGCGTTGATCGACACCTACCTCTCCGTCGAGCACCGCGACGACCCGGCAGACGGCTGCCCGGTCGCAGCCCTCGCCACCGACATCGCGCGCGAGGGCGGGGGGCGGGAGGCCCGTCGCGTCTACGCCGAGGGAGTGGCCGACTTCGCCGGCTTCCTCGCCACCGATGACCAGGACGGCATCGTCCGCCTCTGCACCCTGTTCGGTGCGCTGGTCCTGTCCCGGGCCACCGCGGGTTCCCCGCTCTCCGCAGAGATCCTCGACGCCGCGCACGCAGCCTTGACGGAAGCAGGCTGATCAAGGGGCGGTGCGGGTGCACGTCGACCGCGCTCGTGGGCGCCGAAGCGTCCGCGGCCAGGCGGAGGCGTTGCGCAGCCGACGTTAACGTTGTCAGCAGGGCTGCGATCTGGCGCCGGACGCGTACCCGACCGGCGGCCACGTCGCCGCGATCCGCATGGGCGGCGCCGTTAGCCCGGGCGAGCAGCCGGGTGATGGCGGGATGCCCTGGTACTGGAGACGCCGACCGCTTTCAAGGGGGTGATCGCGACGGTAAGTTCGCCGGACGGGCGACCGCGCTTCCGAACACGCCTGCGAAACCTGCGTCAGCCCGGCCGCTTCCGCCTCCACGGCGACGGGCCGCGAGCCGGGATGCGAAGCAGCTGCGAACCTGCCGCACCTCCTGACACCAGACAACGCATCAGCGGGCAGCACCGAAACCAACCGCCCGGGCGACTCCCGCCCATAGAGTTCCCCTCGGGCAGCCGAGTTCGGCGAGGCGTGATGTTCGCCGCACCCACAGCGGGGAATCGGACACCGTGCTCCGTCCTAGCGCGACACGCGCCACAGGCTCGGCTCCAGCCCAAAGCGACACGACCAGCGAGGGACACGGTCTCCGCGGAAACACACCTGTTGAGGTCCCTGGCGATGAGCGCGACCGTCTTCGGGGTGCTGCTGGGCCTCGGCGCGCTGGGCGCACGGCCGCCGGAGCGCTCACCGCACCGGCGTTGGCCCGCCGATACAGGCCGGGGCCGATGATGCTGGTCGCGCTCGCGATAACTGCCCTGACCCAGCTCTCGCTGCGCTCGCCCCTCCCGGCCTTGCCTGGCAGATCACCATCGGCTTGGCGCTCTTCCTACAGCTCGCCTGCGCCGGCGCCGCGGGCACCACCCAGCGATCCATCCGCCAGATCGTCACCACGGCCGGGATGCAGGCGCGGATGCCGGCGGTGAGCACCGGGCTGACGTCCGGAGCCCGCCCCGTCGCAGGTTCCGCAGTTTTGTGAACACTTCCGCGTGCTCAAGAGCACCGATCGGACATTCCCGCGTGATCATGAACACTGGTACCGCTCAGCGACTTCCGCTTGCTGCCTGTCAATGATCTTCCGGCATGCGCTGCGCATCCCTCCACATCGTCCCAGTAAGACCACAGAGCGCCCGAGAAGGGGCCGTCGCAAGCAGGTGTACGCGACCTCGGCACCGGGGGCGTGCCCGCTTCCCCTGCCGTCGGGCGTGACCATTACCCGCCTATGGCGTTGTTGGGGACGGAACGGTCTGATCCATGGGGGCGTTGATGAAGGTGGCAGGTATTCATCATGCCTACGGTGGCCGGGCGGTGTTGCGCGGCGTGGATATGGAACTGCCGCGGGGTTCACTGGTCGGCATCGTGGGGGAGAACGGTGCTGGGAAGTCCACGTTGCTGAAGATTTTGGCCGGTGAGCTGCGGCCCGACCGGGGGGTGGTGCGGCACGAGGGCCGGTTCGGGTACTGCCCGCAGCAGGTGATTCTCAACGACTCGTTCACCGTCCGCCAGCACCTTGAGCTGTTCAGGACGGCGTACTCGCTCCCTGATCTGCGCCGGGCGGAGGAGATCATGGAGGCCTTGAACTTTCGCGAGTACGCAGGGGAACGGGTCGGGGCGCTCAGCGGGGGAACCCGGCAGAAGCTCAACCTGACCCTCGCGTTGATACACGATCCTGATGTGTTGCTGCTGGACGAGCCCTATCAGGGCTTCGACTGGGAAACGTATGTGCGGTTTTGGCAGCTGGCCGTGCAGTTGCGTACCTCCGCACAGTCTGTGCTGGTGGTCTCGCACCTTGCCTACGACGTGGACCGGCTAGATGTCTTGTGGCGCCTGAAGGAAGGCGTGCTGTGCGCCGGGGCGGGGTTAGCGTCATGAGTCCCTCGCTGGCGCGGTTCGTCATCGCTACGCGGTTCACGCTGATCGAGCATGTGCGCAACCGGTTCGCCGTGGCGCTGGTACTCCTTTTCGTTCCCCTGTGGATCTCGCTAGGGCAGTTCATGATCGTGGACATGGGGGTGTCGTTCAGGCTCTGGGCCACCGGCGAGATCCTCGTCGCCCGGGGCAACGAGCTCACTCAGATCAGCGGCGCCCTGAACGCGGTGACGCTGATCGTCGGGTTCGCGATGTTCTCGGTCACCTTCAGCTCGGGAACTTTCGACCGGCGTCTGGCCATGGCCGGCTATCCCCGCCCCCAATTGCTACTGGCGAAGGTGGCCTCCCTCGTTCTGGCCTCGGCCGTCGTCAGCCTTTACGCCACAGCGGTCATGTGGGCGTACTGGTCGCCCCGTCAGCCCGTGCTGCTGGCCGTTTCGCTGTTCAGCGCGGCCGTGACCTACGGAGCCGTGGGCGTTGCCCTGGGCACGGTGGTGCGCCGTGAGCTGGAGGGCATCTTCCTCGTCGTGATGATCAGCGTCATCGACCTCGCGCTGCAGAACCCCATCGCCAGCAAAGGAGCCGACACCGCCTTGGTGCGTCTGCTGCCCTCCTACGGCGCCATGCAGTCCGCTTCCGCCGCCGGCTTCTCCCACTCCGTTCTCCTGAGCTGCCTGGGCGTGCAGTTGGTCTGGTTCGTCGGCGCGGCCCTCCTCAGCCTGCTCGCCTTCCGTCGGCGCACCCGGTCCGCGGTGACCGGTCGGGTCCCGTCTTCCACCCAAGGAGCACCGTGTTCGCTGCCGACTGCGCGCAGGCCGAAATCCACGACCCGCAGCTGAAAGCCGCGTACAAGACGTGCCACGATTATCTACGGTCCACCAGCGCCGAGGAGTTCTGGTGCCTGCAGCTGATGCCCCCTGCTCTCCGTCCGGCAGGCTGGGCCCTGCTCGCCGCGTACTCCCTTGCCGATGACCTGGCCGACACCACCGAGGGCGACGGTTCTCAGCGGCTGCGGGAATGGCGCGAAGCCCTGGACACCGACCTGCGCCACGGCACAAGCGAGGACCCGGTGCGCCAGGCGCTGGTGCACACCATGTGGTGCTGGAACCTGAAGACCGCCGCCTTCGACGTCACCTTCACGGCCCTTGAGAAAGACGCCCTGCGGACCGCTCCCGCCGCGGCGACCTGGCAGCAGTGGCGGACCCGCAGCAAGGACACCAACGTGCCTTTCATGCTGCAGTGCCTGACGATGCTGCGCCACGCCGGCCTCGACATCCCGCTCCACCTCACTCGCCTGGACGCCTACCAGCGGCTGTCGGACGGCCTGTTCCTCACCGACTCACTGACCGACCTCGCCGACGACCTCGACCGCGGCGACATCACCCTCCCCACGGAGGAACTGCACCGCTTCGGCGTCTGCGAGACAGATCTCCTCCAACACCGCTGGACCCCCGCCGTCCAGGCACTGATCAGCCACCTCCTGAACACAGCCCGCACCTGGCTGGACCAACCGCAACTGTGGACCGGTCTGCCACCCGGCCCCGCCGTCGTCCTGCGCACAGGCTGCACCCTCTACCGCGCCCGCCTGCACGCCGCCGAGAAAGCCGGACCCGCACTGCTGCAACATGCCGCCCGCCCGACCCTCGCCGCCCGCCTGCGCATCACCGGCCCCGGCCGGCTCCTCGCAGCCACCACCTGGCGCCTCTTTCCCCTCCCCGAACTACGCACCGCGCCCCCACCGACGCGCCCGGTGCTCCCCGCTCCCCGGACCGCTTCCCCCGAGCTCCCGCAACCACCTGAACCGCACGCCGATGGGGTCCGCCCACCGGCTCTCCCGGCCGAGTGCATGCCGCGGCATGTCGCGATCATCATGGACGGCAACGGCCGCTGGGCCACCGCACGCGGACTCCCACGCAACGACGGCCACAAAGCCGGAGGGAAGGCGCTCGTCGACGTCGTCCACGGCGCCGCGGAGATCGGGCTCCCTCACCTGACCGTGTACCTGCTGTCCACCGAGAACCTGGAAAAGCGCCCGCCGCAGGAGATCGACAAGCTGCTGACGTTCGCACGGGAACAACTGGAGTCCAGAGACTTCCTGCGCTACGACGTACGGATCCGCTGGGCCGGGCTCCCCGACGGCCTGCCCAGCGACTTCGTCGACCTCCTGCGCACCAACCAAGCGGCCACCGAAGACCGCACCGGTCTCACTCTGACGTTCTGCCTCAACTATGGCGGTCGCAGCGAACTTACGCAGGCCGCCGACTCCCTGGCCGGCGCCGCACGCACCGGACAGCTCCAGGGCACCAGAGTGTCGGAACACCTGCTTCGCTCCCATCTGCCCCTGGGCGACCTGCCCGACGTCGACCTCCTGTGGCGCACCGGCGGCGAACAGCGCATCTCCAACTTCCTGCCCTGGCACACCGCCTACGCCGAACTGCTCTTCACCGACAAACTCTGGCCGGACATCGACCGCCGGGACCTGTGGAAGGCCATGACCCAATACAGCCATCGCCACCGCCGCTACGGCGCGGCCCCCGCCTCACAGCCTGTAGTCCCCGCTCAAGAAGCGCGCCTTGGCACAAGCGGATGACAGACCACAGAGGCCCCCCCTCCCGCGCCGCCGTCCCCGGGCGACGGTGCGACAGGGACGACCCCGGACGAACGCCCATTCGCCAGGTGATCTCTCGTGTCCTGTGAGGCATCGCGGAAGTTCTCCGAACGAGCAGCGGTCTGCGTCAAGCCGATGCCCCCAGCCGTACTCACAAAGGAGCCTGCCGCCATGAAACCCAGCCGCCGTACCTTCAAGCCCCTCATCCTCACTGCCGCCGTGGTCTCGACAGCTGCCGTCGGCGTGTCCTTCCTCAGCATGACCAGCCAGGCGCAGACCCCGCCCGAGCACGTCGTGGACGCCTCGCAGCTGACCGCCGCCTCCCGCCTGCAGGCAGCCCCGCTGCCACCCTCCTGTCAGGAAGCGATCTTCAAGACCAAGGAGAAGTTCCCCACCACCCGCTACACCGTTCCCGACGAACCGTGGAACGCCGCCCTGAACGCCGTGGCCAATCTGAGCGAGGAAGACCAGGCCCTGCTCACCGAGTCCGCGTGCGCGACCTGGAACACCTGGGCCGTCCGCAACGGCGCCGCTGTGGCAACCGAGCTCGACAACCGCTACCGCAACGCCGCCGCCCCGGCATGCAACAAGTGGACCGTCGCCACCCTCGCGACGATCAGGAACCACGTCTCGGAGGTCCCCGCTGAGTACAAGCCGCAGGAAGAAGCGGCCAAGAGGATCTGGAAGGAAGTCATGACCAAGCTCTCTACAACGGCCGCCGACCCCGCCTGTCGCACGGCCTACACCAAAGCCCAGGCAGGCTGGTAGACACCCCCTCCATCGGCGGCATCCACGGCATGTGAGACACCGCCCGGCGGCAGCCCGGGAAGCAGAACGCCTGGCTAGGCAGCCAGTCGGGCGTTCTGCTAAACGTGCTCTGACGTGCTTTTTACAGCCCTGGAACCGGGCTGCACTACTTACGGTAACTGCCGTTCGAAGGGCGGCGGCTGATCTGATCGTGCCCACCGAAAGCACGCGCTGCTCACCAGGCCCGGAATCCGGCGGTTCCGCAGGAGCCAGTGCTCATGAAGTCGTGCTCCGTACACCCGGTGTAGTTTCCGCGATCCCGTGGACTTGGCATCCGCGCAGCACGCCCGCTCCGGGGTGCTCCAAGATGGGGCCTCAGCATCGTCACGGAGGGGTATCAGTGCCTGGCCTTGGATGGGAGGACTGGACTGTCGCGAGAGTGGACCAGAACCGCCTGCCGGCCGACTGGGGCTGGAAGGTCACACGCCCTTCAGGTCGTGGCTTCGACGACGACCCGGTCGACTACGCCGCTTCCCTACGCGATCACCGTCGCCTCCTCGTCGAGGAGACACCCGGCGTGCCGCTACGGCGCCGCAAGCAGCCATGGCACCGCGCAGCACCACATGCACCTGATGGCTGCTAAATCTTCGCAAACCGCCAGGCTATTGACGGGCGAGTATCCCGGTACCGCCATCTCCGGCGTTCCATCGGAGATGTGCGTCGTCGATAAGCGTGAGTGTCTGCTCGCCGACGCTGGCGCAGCTGCCCTCGGGAATGCTCTCTGTTAGGACGGTGTCGAGTTCGATGGTGGACTCCGTGACAGACAGGAGCGTCCCGGTGCCGCGGCATTTCGCGTCTGCGCTGGTCGTTCTTGTGACCACCACGGTCATTCCGATCTCGCCCTGTGTGATTGTCATTCGACGCTCCTGGTCGGTGGTGACGGTGCCTTGCCATACCCCCAGGAAGGCTTTCGGGATAGTTCCAGTGGGAGTGGGCTCTTCCGTCGCGGTTGGCGTGGCGGGTGGGGCGGCGGACTGCTGGGGTTCGGAGGCGGACTGCTGAGGTCGGGAGGCGGACCGTTGAGGTGCGGGCTTCGCGGAGGGCTCATCTTTGCCGGGCCAGTTGACAAAGGTCGTTAGGGCGACGGTGACCAGGGCGGCTGCCAGTACCGAAGCAGCCACCAAAGCATGCCGTCGGACAAAGGACGTCCGGTCAGCAGTCGCCACGTCTGTGCTGGAGGCTGGGGGCGGCGGGCTCTGCGGGGGTGCCGATGTCGGCGTAGCCCCGGTTACTGTCGCCGCACTGTGGATGGGAACGGCAGTGGGGGTCTGCGGAACCGGAGCTACCAGAGGAACGGGAGGAACAACCGGAGGGGCCGGGTCCTTCGCGGTTTCCAGATTGAGGGCTCGGGTGACCCGCCGTGCCACGGCGGTGGTCAGCGTCGGGGGAAGCCACTCCTCGTGCGCCCGTTCCAACGCGGACTGAATCGCTGGTACCTCTCTTAGGTTCGCCACAGTTGGGCGGTCCGCTGGGGATTTGGCCAGGCAGGCCACCACCCAAGAGCGCAGCGATTCCGGTATGCCCGTCAGGTCAGGCTCTTCGGATACCACCCTGAGCAACACGGCCGCTACGCCGCTGTCGGTGGCACTGCCGAAGGGCGCTCTGCCGGTACCGGCAAACGCCAGGACGCAGCCCAGGCCGAACACATCACTCGGCGAACCCGCTTCAAGTCCGTGCGCCTGCTCTGGAGACATGAATCCGGGAGAGCCCACTATCGCTCCGGCCCGGGTGACCACGCTGGCATCGGCAGCCCGGACGATGCCAAAGTCGATCACTATCGGTCCGTCAAGGGTCAACATCACATTGGACGGCTTGAGGTCCCGGTGGACCATGCCTGCTGCGTGGATGTCGCGAAGGGCGTGGACGAGTCCGTTGGCCATGTGGAGTACTGCCGACTCAGGGAGAGGGCCGCCCATGGCCACTGCCTCGGTGAGGGTAAGACCTGGAACGAAACTGGTGGCCACCCAGGGCCGGGGAGACTCTGTGTCGGCGGCGAGCACTGATGCCGTCCAGGGGCCGGCCACTTTGCGGGTCGCAGCCACCTCGAGCCTGAAACGGCGGCGGAACTCCGGATCGCGGGCCAGATCCGGATGGATGAGCTTGACTGCCGCCGTCCTGCCCTCAGGCGAGCGCCCGAGGAACACCTCGCCCATGCCGCCGCTCCCCAGCCTTGCCAAGAGAGCGAAGTTTCCTGCACGGCCGGGATCTTCGCCACGAAGAGCGTCCATCAGAGTGGCTCCATAGGTCAGAAGGAAGAGCAGATTTTCACCTGCCATGCTCCGGCACAACCGGTTCCGCGAAGCAGAACGCTCATCTCGCTACGAGCCGAGCTCGGTCGCAGTGAGCCGAAGCTCCGAAATTGTCACCGGCGAAGCCCTACGAGCTGGCGGGTGGAACTGGACGAGGCAGCCTGGTTGTCACCCACGAGGCATTCGACTTGTCACAAGTACTCGCTCGGCAGCCCTTTCGTCACGGCGAACGTTGCTCGCCCAACCGGTGGCGGCCACTACCTCCCGAGCGATGTCGACGACGAGCCGCCCGTCCGTCGCTACTCGAACCGTGTTCTCAGGTGCCCGCTGGTCCAGGAGCCGTGCCTTGCGGGCACTTCCTGCCAGCTCCTGCTCCAACTCTGCCCCGCGTTCCCGGCCCACCAGCCGCTCGCGGGCGGCTCAAGGTGTTCGTGTAGATGAGACGCCGATACCCACGCTGGGTGAAGTTCGCCCACACGGCAGCCAGATTGCTCTCGGTGATCTCCGCGCGGTGAGGGTCTCCCTCTGGTGCAGGATGCACCTGCCCCATGAAGTCACCATCGATGATCGCGTGAGCGACGGCCGCGGAGCGCAGCAGCGCCGAGACCTCCCACCCCACCGTCGTCTTGCCGACACCAGCTCGCCCTCCGATAAGCA
>NZ_JAPSIW010000677.1 GCF_031178505.1 Streptomyces sp.
CCGGGGAGTGCGGAGCACCCGGGCGGTCCGCCGCCCGGGTGCTCCGTGGCGTGTACGGGGCGCGGGAGGACCGCCAGGGGGGCGAGTGCGGGAGCCGGAGGGGGCCGGGCCCTGGGCGTCGCGCCGGGGTTGAGGCGCCGGGCCCTGGGCGTCGCGCCGGGTTGCCGGCGCGGCCGGCCCGGTGTCTCTCCGGGAGTGGCCGGTCAGCCCTTGCGCAGTCCGTGGAGGAGCAGCTCGGCCAGCTGTTCGTACGCCTCGGCGTCGGCGAGGCCGGTCGCCCCGGCCACCTGGCGCCGCTGGATGCGGACCATGACCGAGGAGATGACGTCGGCGGCGAAGGTCACGTGCACCTCCCGGAAGACGCCGGCCGCCACCCCCTCCTCGATGAGCTGCTGGACCCGGCCCGCCGCGGCGCGCGTGTTCCGTTCGTACACCTCGGCGGCCGGCTCGAAGGCGGCCACGTCGTCGAAGAAGCGCGGTGAGACGGGCGCCAGTTCGGCGGCGACCGCCCGCAGGTAGGCGGCGAGCCGCTCGGCCGGGGCGGTCTCGGCGGCGAGGTCCGCCTCCACGCGCGCGGTGGCCCGCCGGAAGAAGTGCACGACCGCCGCCCTGACGAGCTGTTCCTTGCTGTCGGCCAGGCCGTAGAGGGTCCGCTTCGAGCAGTGCAGCCGGGAGGCGAGGTCGTCCAGGGTCAGCTGGGCGAAGCCCTCGGCGACGAGGAGCGCCACCAGCTCCTCGAAGAGGGCGGAACGACGCGCCGCACCCCGGCCCGTGAGCTTCGGGGCGTCGGCGGCTCGGGTCTCGATCACCCGATCAGTATTCCAGGCACCCGTCCGGGGGTGGTGGGCCCACCCCTCGACCGCTACGCTAAGCGGTACTGAAGTACCCCGCCGAGTACCACTTCGCGCGCCGATGGAGTCGCCATGGATGTCGACCGCCTGCTTCCCACCCCCGAAGCGGCGGACCTCATCGCCCTCACCCGGGAGATCGCCGACAAGGAGCTCTCTTCGCGGGTGGACGAGCACGAGGCCGCCGAGACCTATCCCGAAGGCCTCTTCGCCACCCTCGGCGAGGCCGGGCTCCTGGGCCTCGCCTACCCCGAGGAGTACGGCGGCGGAGGCCAGCCGTACGAGGTCTACCTCCAGGTCCTGGAGGAGCTCGCCGCCCGCTGGGCCGCCGTCGCCGTCGCCACCAGCGTCCACACCCTCGCCTGCCACCCCCTGTACGCCTTCGGCACCACCGAGCAGAAGGAACGCTGGCTGCCCGCCATGCTGGAGGGACGCGCCATCGGCGGCTACAGCCTCTCCGAGCCCCAGGCCGGCTCCGACGCGGCCGCGCTCTCCTGCAGGGCCGAGCGCCAGGAGGACGGCAGCGGTTACCGCGTCACCGGCACCAAGGCCTGGATCACCCACGGCGGCAAGGCCGGGTTCTACGCCCTCTTCGCCCGCACCGCCCCCGGCAGCCACGGCGTCTCCTGCTTCCTCGCCCCCGGCGAGGCCGAGGGCCTCACCTTCGGTGCCCCCGAGCGCAAGATGGGCCTCCAGGCGGTGCCGACCACGGCCGCGTACTGGGACGGCGCCCTCATCGGGGAGGACCGGCTGATCGGCCGGGAGGGCCAGGGCCTCCAGATCGCCTTCAGCGCCCTCGACAACGGCCGCCTCGGCATCGCGGCCTGCGCCACGGGCCTCGCGCAGGCCGCGCTCGACGCCGCCGTCTCGTACGCCAACGAGCGCACCACCTTCGGCCGCCGGATCGTCGACCACCAGGGCCTCGGCTTCCTCCTCGCCGACATGGCCGCCGCGGTCGACGCGGCCCGTGCCACCTATCTGGACGCGGCCCGCCGCCGGGACCGCGGCCGTCCCTTCAGCCGCCAGGCCAGCGCCGCCAAGCTCATCGCCACGGACACGGCGATGAAGGTCACCACGGACGCCGTCCAGGTCCTCGGCGGCTACGGCTACACCCGTGACTTCCCGGTCGAGCGCTACATGCGCGAGGCGAAGATCATGCAGATCTTCGAAGGGACGAACCAGATCCAGCGCCTGGTCATCAGCCGGGGGCTCGCCCAGCCGCAGGCGTGACGGCCGCGCGGGGAAGCGGACCCCAGATGATTTCGGATTGAACGAAATCGGGCGTATGCTCGGTCCGCCACCCCGGCCGGCCCGCACTCCCCCGTTGCGGGCAGGCCGGGGTTCGGCGCGTTCGGGGGCCGGTGGTGCCCCGCCTCTCCCCGCCCGCCGTGACGCCGGCGCGCCCGGCCCGCCCGCCGTGATGCCGGCGCGCCCGGCCCTCCCGCCGAGGACGCGCCGGACCCGCTCGCACCCTCGCCCGCCGATCGGCCCGATTTCCCTTCCAGGGGCGTGGCCTGGGGTTCTATGGTGAGCGGCGCAGATCGCGCAGACCGCGCGGTCCCTTCGCGGGGACGCGCCCCCGGCCGCCGGCCACCCCGGCGGCAGGGACACCCGCACGACACCAACGAGGAGTTCCATGGACATCGCCGGCTCCGCCGCTCTCGTCACCGGTGCCGCATCCGGCCTCGGGGCCGCCACCGCCGCCGCGCTCGCGGCCCGGGGCGCCGCCGTCTACGGCCTCGACCTGGACAAGGCCGTCGCCGCCGCGGGCCCGCTGCCGGAAGGCGTCCGGCTGCTCCCGGCCGACGTCACCGACGAGGAGCAGGTCCGCGCGGCGCTCGCCGCGATCGACGCCGACGGCGCGGAGCTCCGGATCGCGGTCAACTGCGCCGGCATCGCCCCCTCCGCGCGCGTCCTGGGCCGCAAGGGCCCGCACGACCTGGACCTCTTCCGCACGGTGCTCGACGTGAACCTGGTCGGCACCTTCAACGTGATGCGGCTCGCCGCCGAGGCCATCGCCCGGCACGAGCCCGACGGGAACGGTCAGCGCGGTCTGGTCGTCAACACCGCCTCCATCGCCGCCTTCGAAGGCCAGGTGGGGCAGATCGCGTACGCCGCCTCCAAGGCGGGCGTCGCCGGGATGACCCTCACCGCCGCCCGCGACCTGGCGCAGTACGGCATCCGCGTGGTGACCGTCGCGCCGGGCATCGTCGACACCCCGATGATGGCCGGGTTCAGCGAGGAGATCCGGGCGGGCCTCGCCGCCGGTGTGACCTTCCCGCAGCGCCTCGCCCGTCCGGAGGAGTACGCCCGCCTCGTCACGATGATCGCCGAGCACGACTACCTCAACGGCGAGACGATCCGGATGGACGGCGCGCTGCGCATGGCCCCCCGCTGACCCTCTGCGGCCCCTGGGGGGAGCCTCCGTACCCCCGTCACAGCACTCGGTGTCGGCGATCACCGACACCGAGTGCCGCCTGGACGCGTTCCCGGTGTTAGGTTCGGAGCATGGGAACAGCGTCGACGAACTCCACGAAGCCCGCGATGCGGGACTCCCTCATCGCCGCGGCCTTCCGCCTCTTCCTGGAGCGGGGCTACGAGCAGACGACCGTGGACGACATCGTCACCCTCGCCGGGGTCGGCCGGCGGTCGTTCTTCCGGTACTTCCCGTCGAAGGAGGACGTGGTCTTCCCCGACCACGAGCAGTGCCTCGACGACATGACCCGCTTCCTCGCCGCGAGCGCGGACACCGACGACCCGATGGTCCGGGTGTGCGACGCCGCCCGGCTCGTCATGCGGATGTACGCGGAGAATCCCACCTTCTCCGTCCAGCGCTACCGCCTCACCCGGGAGGTGGCCGGGCTGCGCACGTACGAACTCTCGGTGGTCTGGCGGTACGAGAAGACCCTCGGCGACTACCTGCGCACCCGCTGGGCCGACCGCCGGGACGGCACGCTGCGCGCCAACGTGGCCGCCGCCGCCGTCGTGGCCGCCCACAACCACGCCCTGCGCCACTGGCTGCGCTCCGGCGGCGAGG
>NZ_JAPSIW010000678.1 GCF_031178505.1 Streptomyces sp.
GCCACGACACCCCCCGTCGACGCGCTCGTCGTCGGCTACGGCACCCCGCCGGACCACGCCTGGACGGGGGCCCTGGACGCGCTGTGCCGGGTGCTGCCGTAGTGGGCGGGACGAGCGCGCCGGCGGGGGTGTCGTTGCTGCCGCTCCCGGTCGGGGCATTGATCACGCGCCCGTACGGGTCCGGCCTGCCCCGGCCGCGAATCTCGGCGCCTCTGCATCGGCCACACCGCCCGCCCGGCGGGACGCCGGCTCGGGAAGGCTCCCCGGGTGGCTGCCGACGGAGTCATGTACCCACGTCGGGAGACGTGAGCAGATGGGGCGCGATCGTTCGGAGGCTGCTCAAATGAGCATGGGGGGGGCGGTGGGACGGGAACTGCTCTCGCTTCTCGTTACGGGTGGGTGGTCCGGGGGCGGCGCTGGGTTGTCGGCGAGCGTCCGCACGTGACGGATGACGTCGATCGCCGTGGCCCTTCTGGGCTGAGCCGAAGCGTGTCCGCCTCCTGGAGTCGTCCGGCAGGGCGATGTCCGCCCTGGTCGACGGCGGTCCGTCGAAGCGGGCAGGACGGCCGGCGTCGATCCCCCTGTCTAGGACGGCCTCTTTTGGCCCCGGGGTAACGGGTTCTCTTGGCCCCGGGTGAGGAACGGATTGTTCTGGCCCCACCTGTCCGTTCCTGGTGGGAGTGAGCGGTTCCCCCGCTATCTGATCGGCGAAGTGATCGGGTCCCGGTCGTTCTGATTGATGGGATTCGGTCAGCGTCCTCAGTCGGTCGGTGTGCCGACATAGGTGTGGGTGCGGGTGTACGCGGTGAAGTCCATGGACTCGTACAGCCGCTTGGGGATGGGGTATGCGGCGTCGCCGCGCGAGTAGACGATGGCACGGTGGCCGCCGGCGTCGGCGAAGGCGTGCAGCACCGCGATGCAGGCGGCTCGGGCGAGGCCGAGGCGGCGGTGATCGGGGTGGGTGCCGACGGGTTCGAACTCACCGATTCCGTTGGTCGGGTCGTACCAGCCTTGGCAGTAGGCGACGACTTCCCCGGTGGGCGAGGCCACGATGAGATCGTGCTCGGGCCGGTAGGGCCAGGTGTCCCTCATGCGGGCGTGCCGTTCGGTGGTGATTCGGGTCGATCCGAAGGCGGCGCGGTGTGCTGCCGCCCGGCCTGCCACATCTGCATGGTCGCGCTGGGGGACGGATCGAGTAGCCGTCCGGCAGGTGCGGGATGTCCGGCAGGTCGGCGAGGGGGCGGCCAAGGCACGCCATGAACGGGCCGCCGTCGGTCCGTGTGTATCCGCGCTGCTCCAGCGCCTTGATCAGGTGCGGTTCGGTCTCGGTGACGTCGATGCTCAGCGGGCCTGATGCCGTGTGTTCGGCCCAGGTGAGAACCTCGTGAGCCAGTTCCGGGTGCTCCGGGTCGACCTGGAGCATCAAGGTGTCGGGCAGTTCTAACCAGCCCCAGGCCAGCGTCTGGTCGCCCTGGGTCCAGACGGCTGTCGGGCACTGGTCGGCGCGGTCGAGGGCCAGGCACCAGTTCCAGGCGAGGTCGCCGATGTGGTGGTAGCCGGTTGCCGGAAAAGTTCGGGTGGCCAGGCTCTGCATGGCGCGCAGTGCTGCGAGTCCGGCGTGCTCATGTCGTTGCATGGCGCCATGCTGTCGAACTGGTTTTTGATCAAGCAACGGAGTATCGGGGTTGCGACCCGCGGGTCAGTCGCTCACATGGGCGGTTTGTGTCCCGTTCCTCCTGCTCAGTCCCGCCGGAACTGCACACTCGCCTGCCCCGGGACTGCTTTGCACGGTTCGAGGTCGGCCCCAGCAGAACTGACAAAAGCCAGTCGAAGGCACCTCGTCAATTCAAATCTCTTGGGAACGAACACCATCTAGGAGTCGCTGAGGTGGGATGCACCCGTTTGGAGTAATGCCGGATTGACCCGGGTTCGCGGCCGGGATCACGCTGTGCGGGTTGTCGGCTGGCCGTGTCAGGAGGCCGGGTTTTGCACCGACCGTGTTGAATTGTTCGAGCGGATCCGTCGTGACCGCAGGCTGGAAGACGCCTCGGTCCGGAGCTTGGCTCGGCGTTACGGAGTGAACCGCCGGGTGGTGCGCCAGGCGCTGCACAGTGCGTTGCCCCCAGCGCGGAAGGCGATCGAAGTGCGCCGGTCGATCCTGGACCAAGGCAGAGCTTGGATCGACGAGATGCTGCGGGCGGATCTGACCGCGGCCGCCGAAGCAGCGGCACACCAACAAGCGGATCATGGACCGATTGCGGGACGAGTACGGATTCCCGGTCGCCTACAGCACGCTGAACGACTATCTGCGAGTGCGCGGGCCGCGCCGGGAGCGGATCGGCGGGATGCCGCGGACCGGATGAACGGGGCTACTCCGGACTCGGTCGGGAAACCACCCGGGGCCTGGCGGCCGCCGGGGCCCGGGTCATCGTTCCGGCACGCCGACCCGGCCTCGCCCGCGCCGCCCTCAAGGATGTCGATGGTTGCGACGTCATCCCCATGGACCTGACGGACCTCGACAGCGTGCGCGCCGCCGCCGCGCGGATCAACGACTCCGACAGCAAGCTCGATCTCCTCATGGCCGTCGCCGGCGTCATGGCCACCCCTGAGCGACGCGTCGGACCCGGCTGGGAGAGCCAGCTCGCCAGCAACCACTTCGGACACTTCCCCCTCGCCTGGAGCTCTACCCGCTCCTGGCCGCCGCCGACGGCGCGCGCGTCGTCGTCAACAGTTCCGCCGGGCACACCCTGACCGACTTCCGCCGGCACGACCCGCACTTCCGTACCGGCTACGACAAGTGGCTTCCCTACGGCCAGGCCAAGACAGCCAACGCCCTGTTCGCCGTGCAGTTCGACGCCTTCGGGCGCGATGACGGCGTCCGGGCGCTCGCTCTCCACCCGAGCACGGCACCGTGATCGGCGCCGACTTCAAGACCCCCTCCCAAGGCGCCGCCACCGGCCTGTGGGCAGCCACCTCTCCGCTCCTCGACAACCGCGGCGGGCTCTGTCTCGAGGATGCGACGTCGCGCGCGTCTCGGCCCCCGCCGCGCCCATGGACGACGGCGGCGTCCGCGTGTGCGCCATCGACTCCGGCGCGGCCGCACGGCTGTAGGACCTGTCCGTCGCGGCGACCGGCGCCACCCCGATCACGCGATGAGCCCGCGTCCTGCATGCACCGGGCCACGTGCCGCTGCGGCACTCGGCGCAGCACGGGAAGCCCTCGGCCTCATCGCGGCCGGCCCGGACCACCTCACCCGGGCCCACGACCGGCGGCGTCACCCGGCCACCCGCCGGTCAACTCGCCGAGGCACCGCGCGCGGTGGGTGACGCCGCCGACGTGCGGGGCGGCGACCTCACCCCGCGGTACACCGCGCCGTACGCACAGCGGCCCCCTGAGCCGCCACCGCAGGCCCGTGGGCGTTGCCACCGGCGGGGGCTCCTGCCGTAGCATCCACCTCCGACGGCGGCCGTACGTCTGAGCGACCCAACGGCCGTACGTCCGCACGGACATCGGCAACAGCGGCGGGGGATGGGAACATGGCAGGGACTCGGCGACGGCTGCGGTCGGGCACCGTGGTGCTGGGCGGTGTGGGGGTCCTCGCGGCGGCCCTGACGTCGTGCGGCTCGGAGCCCGACCGGCGCTGCGTGGACCGCGACGACTACACCACCAGGGACGGTTACAAGATCGTCGCGGAGAAGCACTGCACGGCCTCCACGGGCACCCGCGCCGACTGGTACTACGACTCCGACGTCCGGCGCGGCCGGGCCGACTACGGCACCTTCGACTACGACGACGCCGTCGACCGCGGCGGCTTCGGCAGCGGGCACTCCGGCAGCGGCGGCGGCTGAGCGGCCGTGGAGCGCCGCACCACCGAGCCCCGCCCCG
>NZ_JAPSIW010000679.1 GCF_031178505.1 Streptomyces sp.
TGCCGGCGGGTCCGGTCCTTCTTCGCCTGGCGCTCGCGCTCGACGCGCAGCCGCTCGCGGGCGGCCGCCTTGTTGGCCTGACTGTTGCGTGCACTCATGATCGTGATCTCCGTGGGACGGTGAGGAAGGGGACGGGGGAGCCGCGGGGCTCGCTCAGACGAGGGCGAGGCCCGGCAGCGGCGGCCCCCGCCGCCCCACCGAGTGCACGAGAAGCCGGGTGCGGGAGGACCGGGCCGCACCCGCGGGCCGCCCGGCCCGCAGCGGAGCCCGCCCGCCCGTACGGAAGAGGGCCGCCACCAGCAGCAGCGGCCGGAACGCGCCGGCCGCCACCGCGCCGAGCAGCCGGACCAGCGCCCGCTCCCCACCGCGCAGCCACCAGGCGGCGGTGAGGCCCACGCCCACGTGCGCGGCGAGCAGCAGCCAGGGCAGCGCCGGGTTCGGCGAGGTCAGCAGGCCCGCGGCCGCCGCGCTCCCGGGCGCCGCCACGCCGGGCAGCGGCGCCCCGACGGCTCCGCCGCAGAAGACCTCCACGCCCACCGAGCGCAGCGAACCGGCGACCGGGCCGCCGGCGGGGCCGTAACAGACGGTCTGCCCGCTGGTGAAGAGGGTGTCCGCCGCCAGCTCCAGCGGGACCAGCAGCCCGGCGATCGGGCCGAAACCGCGCTCCCGGCCGGCCAGCGCGTACGCCACGGCGTAGACGCCGCCCGCGACCGGGACCACCGTCCCCAGCGGCAGCGGCACGCCCGAGAGCAGCACGTGCGACGCCACGGACAGCGTCACGGCCAGTGCCGTGAAGAACGCCGCCCGCAGCGCCCTCAGCTGCGTCCCTGCCATGTCCATCGTCGTGGAGTGTGCCATGCCGGTCCGTAAGGCGTCCCTAAACGGAAGCTGTGAACGGCCGCCCGCCGTCCTACAGCCCCGGTATCCGGCCGTTGCGGAAGAGGTCGACGAAGATCTGGTGGTCGGCCCTCGCCCGCGCCCCGTAGCCGTGGGCGAAGTCCACCAGGAGCTCCGGGAAGCCCTCCTCGTCGGCGGCGATGGCGGCGTCGATCGCCCGCTCGGTGGAGAACGGCACGAGCGAGTGGCCGCTGGAGTCGTCCGCCGCCGCGTGCATCGCCGCGGTCGCCCGGCCGAGGTCCGCCACCGTGGCCGCGATGTCCTGCGGGTCGTCGATGTCGGACCAGTCCAGGTCCACCGCGTAGGGGGAGACCTCCGCGACCAGCTGCCCGGTGCGCCGGCCCTCCTCCTCGATCTCCGTCCAGCCCAGCCAGGGGTCGGCGTGCGCCTGCAGCGCCCGCTGCGAGATCACGGTCCGGTGCCCCTCGTGCAGGAAGTAGTCCCGTACCGCCGCGTCCTTCACGTGCCGCGAGACCGCCGGGGTCTGGGCCTGCTTCAGATAGATCACGACATCGTTCTCCAGGGCGTCGCTGTGCCCCTCCAGAAGGATGTTGTACGAGGGCAGGCCGGCCGAGCCGATGCCGATCCCGCGCCGCCCGACGACGTCCTTCACCCGGTACGAGTCGGGCCGGACCAGCGAGGCCTCGGGCAGGGTCTCCAGATAGCCGTCGAAGGCCGCCAGGACCTTGTAGCGGGTCGCCGCGTCCAGCTCGATCGAGCCGCCGCCGGGCGCGAACCTGCGCTCGTACTCGCGGATCTCCGTCATCGACTCCAGCAGCCCGAACCGGGTCATGGCCCGGGCCTCGCGCAGCGCGCCGAGCAACGCGCCCTCGGCCGTGTCCAGCGTGAACGGCGGCAGCTCGTCGTGCCGGGCCCCGGTGGCGAGGGCGTGGATCCGCTCCCGGTAGGCGGCGGCGAAGATCCGCACCAGGTGGGTGATCTGCTCGTCGGAGAGGGCCTTGGCGTAACCGAGGAGTGCCAGGGAGGCGGACAGCCGCTTCAGGTCCCAGGTGAAGGGCCCCACATAGGCCTCGTCGAAGTCGTTGACGTTGAAGACCAGCCGGCCGTTGGCGTCCATGTAGGTGCCGAAGTTCTCGGCGTGGAGATCACCGTGGATCCAGACCCGGCCGGTCCGCTCGTCCAGGTACGGGCCACCGCGCGCCTCGTCCTCCAGGTCGGCGTAGAAGAGGCAGGCCGTGCCCCGGTAGAAGGCGAAGGCGGAGCCGGCCATCTTCCGGAACTTGACGCGGAAGGCCGCCGGGTCGGCGGCGAGCAGGGCGCCGAAGGCGGTGTCGAAGACGGCGAGGATGTGCTCACCGCGCTCCTGCGCGGTGGGCTGCGGGACCGACATCGAGGGTGCCTCCTGGGAAAAAGCCGTTCATGACATAAGGGACACGCGCCCCAGGCGTTCCAACGCGCGACCGTACCGCCGAGTGCCCGTCCCGCGGAGGTCGGAGCGACGTAGACTTCCACGGTCCCCCCCAGCCACCCCCGTGACCGCTACGGAGACCTCCCGCCGTGACCAAGCCGCCCTTCACGCACCTGCACGTCCACACCCAGTACTCGCTGCTGGACGGTGCCGCGCGGCTGAAGGACATGTTCAACGCGTGCAACGAGATGGGCATGACGCACATCGCCATGTCCGACCACGGCAACCTGCACGGGGCCTACGACTTCTTCCACAGCGCGAAGAAGGCCGGGGTGACGCCGATCATCGGCATCGAGGCCTATGTCGCGCCGGAGTCCCGCCGCACCAAGCGGAAGATCCAGTGGGGCCAGCCGCACCAGAAGAAGGACGACGTCTCCGGTTCGGGCGGTTACACCCACAAGACGATCTGGGCGGCGAACGCCACCGGACTGCACAACCTCTTCCGGCTCTCCTCCGACGCGTACAAGGAGGGCTGGCTGCAGAAGTGGCCCCGGATGGACAAGGAGACCATCGCGCAGTGGTCGGAGGGCCTGATCGCCTCCACCGGCTGCCCCTCCGGAGAGCTGCAGACCCGGCTGCGCCTCGGCCAGTTCGACGAGGCCCTGAAGTCCGCCTCCGAGTACCAGGACATCTTCGGCAAGGACCGCTACTTCCTGGAGCTGATGGACCACGGCATCGAGATCGAGCGCCGGGTCCGCGACGGACTCCTGGAGATCGGCAAGAAGCTCGGCATCCCGCCGCTGGTCACCAACGACTCGCACTACACCTACGCGCACGAGGCCACCGCCCACGACGCCCTGCTGTGCATCCAGACCGGCAAGAACCTCTCCGACCCGGACCGCTTCAAGTTCGACGGCACCGGCTACTACCTGAAGTCCGCGGAGGAGATGTACGCCATCGACTCCTCGGACGCCTGGCAGGAGGGCTGCCGCAACACCCTCCTGGTCGCGGAGCAGGTCACCACCGAGGGCATGTTCGAGGCCAAGAACCTCATGCCCAAGTTCGACATCCCGGAGGGCTACACCGAGGTCAGCTGGTTCCGCGAGGAGACCATGCGGGGCATGCACCGCCGCTTCCCGGACGGCATCCCCGAGGACCGCATGCGGCAGGTCGAGTACGAGATGGACACGATCATCTCGATGGGCTTCCCCGGCTACTTCCTCGTCGTCGCCGACTTCATCATGTGGGCGAAGAAGCAGGGCATCGCCGTCGGCCCCGGCCGTGGCTCGGCGGCCGGTTCCATCGTCGCGTACGCCCTCGGCATCACCGACCTCGACCCGATCCCGCACGGTCTGATCTTCGAGCGCTTCCTCAACCCCGAGCGCATCTCGATGCCCGATGTCGACATCGACTTCGACGAGCGCCGGCGCGTCGAGGTGATCCGGTACGTGACCGAGAAGTACGGCGCCGACAAGGTCGCCATGATCGGCACCTACGGCAAGATCAAGGCCAAGAACGCGATCAAGGACTCGGCCCGCGTCCTCGGCTACCCGTACGCCATGGGCGACCGCATCACCAAGGCCATGCCCGCCGACGTCCTGGGCAAGGGCATCGACCT
>NZ_JAPSIW010000077.1 GCF_031178505.1 Streptomyces sp.
ACGACGACCCCGCCGCCTGGTCGCGGATGTGGCAGCTCCAGGTCGAACTGGGCGTCATCCCCTACTACATGTTCGTGGAGCGGGACACCGGCGCCAGCAGCTACTTCGGCATCCCCCTCGCCCGGGCCCTCGACATCTACCGCGAGGCCGTACGGGGCGTCTCCGGCCTGGCCAGGACCGCCCGCGGCCCGGTCATGTCGGCCGCGCCCGGCAAGGTGATGCTGCACGGCACGACCGAGGTGGCGGGCGAGCGGGCGTTCGTCCTCAGCTTCCTCCAGGCGCGCCGGCCCGAGTGGGTGGGGCGGCCGTTCTTCGCCGCGTACGACGAGCACGCGCAGTGGTACGACGAGCTCAAGCCGGTCTCCTTCGGCACCACCCTGCCGTCGTACACGGGTGACCAGTGGTGAGGCTCCACGTCCACGAGATCCGCCTCACCGACCACGACGTCTGGCGCAGCGCCCGCGAGGCGATCCCGGTGCAGCCCGGGGTGCTGGTCGAGCTGTCGGCGGGCGGGCGGTCCGGTTTCGGCGAGGCCTCGGCCTTCATGACCGACCGCTACAACTCCTCGCTCGACGCCCTGCACGCCTCGCTGCGGTCGGTCGCGGGCACGCTGCGGGAGCTGCCGGCCGACGACCCCGAGGGGGCGTGGGAGGTACTGGCTCCGCTGCTGACCGGTTCGCCCTTCGCGCTGGCCGCGCTCGACGTGGCCGCGCACGACCTGGCGGCCCGCCTCGCGGGCGTACCGCTGTGGCGGCGCCTGGGCGCGGCCGGGGCGGAACCGGCGGGCGGGGACACGGCGGGGCCGGGCGCGCTGCGCTCCAGCTACAGCATCGGCCTCGACGAGCCCGGCGTGATGGTGCGCAAGCTCCAGGAGCGGCCCGGCTGGCCCGCGTACAAGGTCAAGCTGGCCGCACCCGGTGACCTGCACATCCTCCGGGCGCTGCGCGAGCACACCGACGCGCCGTTCTACGTCGACGGCAACTGCGGCTGGGAACCCGCCGCGACGGCGGCGGCGCTGGACGCGATGGCGGAACTCGGCGTGACGCTGCTGGAGCAGCCCTTCCCGCGCGAGGCGTGGGCGGAGGCCAGGGAGCTGAAGAAGATCTCCCCGATCCCGGTGTACGCGGACGAGAGCATCACCGGACCGCACGATCTCGACGCCTGCGCCGAGGCCTTCCACGGCGTGAACCTGAAGCTGATGAAGGCCGGCGGCATCACTCCGGCCCTGCGGATGCTGCGCGCGGCGCGGGCCGCCGGGCTCGGCACGATGCTCGGCTGCATGCCGGAGTCCAGCGCGGGCGTGTCCGCCACGGCGCACCTGGGCCCCTTCGTCGACCACCTGGACGCCGACAGCATCGCGCTCCTCGCCGTGGACACCGGCACCGGCGTGCTGCTCGACGCCGAGGGCGCCCTCACGCTGCCCGACGCGCCCGGCACCGGCTTCGTGCCCGCGTACGACGGGCCGGCGTTCACGGTCCGTCCCTCGGCGGCCGGCCGCGCCGGCCAGGCCGGCTGGGACGCCGAGGAACTGTCGGTCCACCGCGACGGTACGGCTCTGGCCTCCGTACGGGTCCGGCGCCGCCCCCTGCCCGGCCACGCGCCCGCGGACACCTTCCGCCAGCTCGACCGGACGGCCGCGCCGGGTACGGAAGCGGTGAGCCCGGAGGAACTGGTGGCGCTGCTGCGGGGCGCCGTCACCCGCGCGGTCGCGGACGGCGCCGACACGGTCTGGCTGCGGGCGGACGACGAGAGCCTGCGGGAGGCCTGCCGCGCGGCCGGCTTCCGGACCCTCGCCGCCTCCGGCGGCACGGTCCGCGACGGCGCCCCCGGCGGGCCGCCGGACCTGCCCTCCGACAGGTCCCCCGCCGCAGCGCCCGCCGGCGACGGCCCCCTCCCGGACGGCGACGACCCGTCCCCCCTCATGGTCTGGAAGGCGAACGAACCCGCATGACCCACGTGCACGACGTGCGGCCCACCCCGGCAGCCGGGGACGTCACGCCCCCCGCGTCCGAGCCCGCCCCCCTGCTCCCCGCCGCCACCGCCGTCACCCTGGCCGAGACCGCCCTCACCGGGGCGGGACTCGCACCCGGGGACGCGCGGGACGTGGCGGAAGCCCTGACCGAGACCTCGCTGCGCGGGATCGACACCCACGGCCTGCGCCTGCTGCCGCAGTACCTGGACGAGCTGGCCGACGGGATCGCCACCGCCCGGCCGGAGATCCGGACGGTACGGGACAGCGGCGCGGCCGTCATGCTCGACGCCGACGGGGCGCTGGGCGTGGTGGCCGGCCTCGCCGCCGCCCGGATCGCCGCCGAGCGGGCCCGTACCCACGGCGTGGCCGCGGTCGGCGTCCGCAACTCCAACCACTTCGGGGCGGCCTCCGTCTACAGCCGGCACCTCTCCCGGCAGGGCCTGGTCGGCATCGTGACCACCTCCGCCGCCTCGCGGGTGGCTCCCTTCTCCGGGACGGAGCCGCTGTTCGGCACCAATCCGCTGAGCTTCGCCGCCGCCGTCGAGGACGACGAGTTCGCCCTCGACATGGCGACGAGCCAGGTCTGCTTCGGCGAGATCAAGGAGCGCCGCAAGCACGGCCGGGCGCTGGACGCCGGCTGGGCCACCGACGCCGAGGGCCGGCCGGCCACCGACCCGGAACAGGCCTACGCGCTCTCGCCGCTCGGCGGCTACAAGGGGCAGGGCCTGGCCATGGTGGCCACCCTGCTCGGCGCGGTGCTGACCGGCTCGCCGGGGGACTGGGAGCTGGAGCACATCGGCGCCTCCACGCCCGGCCGCAGCCGCGGCATCGGCCACCTGGTGGTGTGCCTGGACCCGGCCGCCTTCGCGGGCACCGCGGAGTTCGCGGAGGGGCTCACCGGCCTGCTCGACACCACGCGCGGCGCCCCGGCCGGGGCGGACGCGCAGCAGCCCGTCCAGGTGCCCGGAGACCCGCAGCGGCGCGTCGCCGCCGAGCGGGCGGAGCGGGGCATCCCGCTCGACCCGCACACCACGCGGGCGTTCACGGCGCTCGCCGCCGAGCAGGGTGTGGCCTGGCCGGAGGTGTCGGCGTGATCCTCGTGCTGCTCAGCCCGCGCAACGCGGGCCTGCCCTTCGCCGAGTGGCTGGGCGAGGAGGCGGGCCGGCTCCTGGCCGTCACCGCCGAGGGCGTGTCCCCCGGGCCCGGTTTCGCCCACGTCGAACGGGTCGCCGACTACACCGACGACGAAGCCGTCCTCGCGGCGGCCCGGCGGACCGCCGAACGGTACGGCGTCACACGGGTGCTGGCCCTCGCCGAGGTGGACGTGGAACGGGCCGCCGCCCTCCGCGCCGAACTCGGCCTGCCCGGCCAGCTGCCCGACAGCGCCCGCGCCTACCGCGACAAGGTCCTGATGAAGGAGCGGGCGGCGGCCGGCGGCGTGCCGGTGCCGCCGTTCGCGGCGGTCGCCTCGGCTGCGGACGTCGCGGCCTTCATGGCGGCCCACCCGGGACCGGTCGTGGTCAAGCCGCGGGGCGGTTCCGGTTCGACGGGCGTCGCGGTGCTCCGTGACCCGGCGCAGATCGCGGAGGTGGCCGACCGGGTGGCCGGCGGCGGTCACGAGGTCGAGGGGTACGTCGAGGGCCGCATGTGCCACGTGGACGCGCTGCACGTCGGCGGGGAGCCGGTGGTCTGCGTGCCGTCCGTCTACACCGACGGCGGCTGCCTGTCGCACTGGACCGACTCCGGCAACGGCAGCTGGACGCTGCCCGCCGACGACCCGCTGCACGAGCGGCTGGTGGCGGAGACCTGGCGGCTGGTGGGCGCGCTGCCCGCGGCGCCCGCCCTGTTCGTGCACGCCGAGTTCTTCGTGACGGACGCAGGCGAGATCGTCCTGTGCGAGATCGCCGGCCGGGTGGGCGGCACGCCGATCCCGGCCATGCTGGAGGCGGTCCTCGGGCTCGACCCGCGGCACCTGTGGGCGCGGATCGAGTGCGGGCTGCCGGTGGATCTGGAGGCCGTACGGGCGCACGCCGCCGCCGCGCCGCTGGTCGCCAACTACGGCCTGCCGCCGCGCGACGGCCGGATCGTCCGCCTGCCCGAGCGGGCGCCCGCCGGTACGCGGGACTTCACCGTCCTCGCGCGGCTCGGCGAGGACTGGGGCGGCGCCCGGTACGAGGGCCGCAAGTCCGGCGACTTCATCGCGACCTGGCTCGTGACGGCGGACGACGCCCAGGAACTGCTCGCGCTGGTCGACAAGACGGGCGCGGAGGTGGAGGCGGGATTCGGCTGGGAGCCCGCCCCCGGAGCCGCACCCGCGGAGGCGGCCCGGTGAGTGACCTGACCGCCGAGGTCCTCGCCCCGGACGCGCGGCCCACCGCCGCGGAGTTCCCGGCCCTCGCCGCGCCCGCGGTGTTCTGGGAGGACGACCGCTGGTGGCGCTTCACCGAGCGCACCGACCTCCACGAGGTGCGCTACCTGGCCGTGCGCGAGGGCGGCGAGCTCGCCGCCCTCGCCCCCCTCCTGGTGACCCGGGACGGCGGCGGGCTGCTGTTCTACGACACCCCGAGGATGACCGGGGAGACCAACGCCTTCGGCGCCCCGGAGCTGCTGGACCCGGAGCGGCGGACCCGCTGGGAGGAGCTGGCCGGGCGGCTGGAGGACGCCCGCCGCGGCCAGTACCCCTCCGTCACGCTGGCCGTGTTCGGTTCGCACCACGGCATCGTCCACGCCGCCGGCCGCGACGCGGCCGGCCGGGCGCGCGTCCTGGCCGAGCTGCCGCGGCTCCTGGACGAGGCCGCCGGGCTGCTCGGCTGCCGCAGCAGTTCCCTGCTGTACGCCACCGACGAGCAGGCCGCCGTCCTCGGACCGGCGGCCGAGGCCCGTGGCCACGTGCCCGCCGTCCTGGGCGCCGAGTCCGTCCTGCGGCTCGACGCCCCCGACTGGGAGACGTACCTCGCGGGCCTGGCCAGCCGCAAGCGCCGCCGCGCCCACCGCGAGCTGGAGGAGTACGCGGCGGCCGGTTTCCGCACCGTGATCCGCGAGGGTCCCGGGGCGCTGTCCGACTCGGTCGTCGACCTCCAGGTCGCGCTGCGCGCCAAGTACGGGCTGCCCGGCGGACGGCCGCGCGTCCAGCGTGACTTCGACGCCCTGCGGGAGACCGTCGGTGACAGCTGCCTGGTGCTGAGCGCCGAACGGGACGGCGAGACCCTCGGGTTCGTCCTCTACCTTCGGGCGGGGGACGCCCTGTACGGGCGCACGGCCGGCTTCGACGACGACCGCGCCAGGGGCGTCTACTTCGCCCTGACCTACCACGAGACGATCCGCTGGGCACTGGCCCACGGCGTGCGCGAGGTCTGGTACGGCCTCGCCGCCTACGAGGCGAAGAAGCTGCGCGGCTGCGACCTCGAAGCCCGCCACGGCTGGTTCCGCTTCACCGGTCCGGGCAGCGCCGAGCTCGAGGAGACCCTGCGGCTGCAGGGCACGAGCGAGGACGCCCGGCTGCGGGGCCTCGGGCCGGACAGCACCACTTCACAAGGAGACTGAGCAGACATGCCACTGACCCCGACCCCGTTCATCTGGATGGACGGCGAGCTGGTCCCCTGGGACGACGCGAAGGTGCACGTGCTCACTCCGAGCCTGCACTACGGCTGGGGCGTCTACGAGGGCGTCCGGGCGTACGCCACGGACTCGGGCCCGGCGGTGTTCCGGCTGCGCGAGCACGTGGCCCGGCTGCGCGACTCGGCGCGCGTGTACCTGATGGAACTGCCGTGGACCGACGAGGAGCTGGTCCAGGCGGTGCTCGAGCTGGTCCGGATCAACGGCCACGACTCCTGCTACATCCGCCCCATCGCGTACCTCGGCTACGGCGAGATGGGTGTCGCGCCGCAGCTGGACGCGGTGCGGATGTCGATCGCGGTGTGGCCGTGGGGCTCGTACCTGGGCGACCGGGCCGAGACGGAGGGCTGCCGTCTGATCGTCAGCAACTGGCAGCGCAACTCGCACCAGACGGTGCCGCCGCTCGCCAAGGCCACGGGCGCGTACGTCAACAGCGCGCTGGCCAAGGTGGGCGCGCAGCGCGCCGGTTACGACGACGCGCTGATGCTGACGGCGACCGGGCACATCGCGGAGGCGTCGGCCGCCAACCTGTTCGTGGTGCGCGACGGCGCCCTGTTCACCCCGCCGGTCAGTGACGGCATCCTGCCCGGCATCACGCGCGACAGCGTCATCACCATGGCCCGCGACCTGGGCCTGGAGGTGACGGAGCGGAGCATCCCGCGCAGCGAGGTCTACATCGCGGACGAGGCGTTCCTGACCGGCACCGCCGCCGAGATCGTGCCCGTCGCCTCGGTCGACGAGCGTCCGCTGGGCGCGGGCGGCGCCGGTCCGGTGACCAAGCAGTTGCGCGAGCTGTTCCGGGACGTCGTCGGCGGCCGGCACGACGGGTACGCCCGCTGGCTGGAGCGCGTGTGAACCGGACGGAACCGCACGGCGCCGCCGCGTCGCCTCTCCCCGAGGCGGACGCCGGCGCGGTGCGCGCCGCCGTCGTACGACTGGAGGCCGCCGCGCTTCGGCTGCGGAGCGTCCTGGGCGCGCCGGTGACGGCGGCCGACGGCGTCCCGGAGCGGGCCTGGCGGGCCGCCCTGGACGAGGAGCTGTGCGACCGGCTGATCGACCTGGCGGCCGCCCGGGCGTGGGCGGCCCGTGAGACGGCCGGCCCGGCGGACCGGGACCCGGCGGCGACGGTACTGCGCGGGTGCGCGCTGTGGGCCGTGGAGGCGGACACCACCCGCGTCCTCGCCCTGACGGCCCCGGCCACGGCGGGCCTCCTGCCGGCCGGAGCCGTGCCGGCGTCGGGCGGGGCGACCGGCGGAGCCGTACCCGCCACGGTCGGCGCGGCCGACGGAGCCGTACCGGTCACCGGCGGGGCCGCATCCGCCACGGTCGGCGCGGCCGACGGAGCCGTACCGGTCACCGGCGGGGCCGCATCCGCCGAGCAGGCTGTCGCCGTGGTCGCGCAGCGTCACGTCGCCGCGCTGGTCACCGCGCTCGCGTCGGCGGAGGTGTACGACGCGGTGTGCGCCGGGCTGCGGGCGGCGCTGGGGCCGTGTCCGCGGGGCCGGGCGGCCGCCGCCTGGGAGATCGCGGACGCGGCGCTCTCCGGTCTGGGCGCCACGCGCGAGGAGTGGGTCGGCGCCGACCCGGCGTGCACGGCCGCGGGCGGCTGGGTGCTGGTGGACCGGATCGGCCGGCTCGCGCTGGCCGCCGCCCTGCTGGCGGCCGGCCCCGCGCACCGGGCCGAGGAGGCGGAGACCCGCGTCAACGCGGCCCGCCGGCACACCTGGAACCACCTGCGCCAGCCGCCCCCGGAGGCGGCCACCGCCGTGCACGTGCGGCGGACCGCGGAACTCGTGGACTGGATCACCGGCTCCGCGGGGCGGAGCGGCGCGTGAACGCGCAGAGCGGGAGGGCCGCATGAGCGGGGAGCCGAACGGCCGGACGGGAGTGGCGGGGCGGGCCGCGCGCCTGCTGCTGGCCATCCTGCCGAAGACGCCGGCCGGTCGCCGGCTGGCGGCGGGCGCGGCGGTGGACTCGGTCGGCTCGGGCATGTTCCTGGCCGCCTCCACCCTCTACTTCGTCACGGTCGTCGGCCTGCCCGCCGCCCAGGTCGGCATCGTGCTGTCGGTGGCCGCCGCGGCCGGGCTGCTCAGCCCGGTGCCGCTCGGCCGGCTGGCCGACCGGGTGGGGCCGGTCAAGGTGTACGTGGGGCTGCTGGCGGTGCGCGGACTCGGGTACGCCGGGTTCGCGCTGGTCGACAGCTTCTGGCCGTACGCCGTGCTGACCTGCGTGCTCACCGCGCTCGACCGGGGCTGCTCGCCGCTCCAGCAGGTGGTCGTGGGCATCGTCGAGGGCGGCGAGAACCAGACCCGGACCATGGCGTCCATCCGGTCGGTCCGCAACATCGGTCTGACGGCGGGCTTCCTGCTGGCGGGCGCGGTGCTCGCGATCGAGGAGCAGGCGGCCTTCGTGGCGCTGTTCCTGGGCAACGCGCTGACCTTCTGGGTGATCGCCGCCGTGGTGGAGCAGCTGCGCCGCCGGTCGGCCGCCGCCCCGGCGCCCGCCGCGGACGGTGCCGGGGCGGGGCCCTCGCCGGTGTCACCGGCCCCCGCGCCGGCCGAGCGGGAACCGGCCGCCGTCCGCAGCCCCTTCCGGGACCTGCGGTTCATGCTGTTCACCGTCTCCAACGGCGTGCTGTCGCTGCACGACTCGGTGCTGTTCATCCTGCTGCCGCTCTGGCTCATCACGGCCACCGACGCGCCCTCCTCGTCGGTCTCGGTGCTGCTCGCGGTGAACACCGTGCTGACCGTGCTGCTCCAGGTGTACGTGTCCCGGTTCGCGGAGACCACGGCGGGCGCGCTGCGGCTGGTGCCGGTGGCGCTCGTCCCGCTGCTGGTGTCCTGCGCGGTGTTCGCCGGCGCCGAGCACGTACCGGTGTGGCCGGCGGCGGCCTGTGCCGTCCTCGCCGTGGTGCTCCTGACGGTGGGCGAGAACCTGCACTCGGTCGCGGTGTGGAACCTGTCGTACGAGCTCTCGCCGCCTCCCGCGCGGGCCCGCTACCTGGCGGCCTTCAGCCTGGGCATGACGGGTCAGCAGATCGTCGGCCCGGTGCTCATGACGGGTGTGCTGCTGCCGATGGGGACGGCCGGCTGGGCCGTGCTCGCCGTCGTGTACGCCCTGGCCGCCCTGGTGGTCCGGGCGACCGGCGCGCCGCGCACCGCACCGGCGCCCCCGAAGACGGATCCCGCCCCCGCCTCTTCCCCTGCTTCCCGTTCTTCCAGCGAGGTGACCCCATGACCGAACACGTGCTCATCGTCGGCGGCGGCCGCGAGATCCCCGGCCTGATCCGGGAGGTGGGCGGCCCGGACGTCGCCACGACCATCCTGTGCCGGATGGACTTCGTGCCCAAGATCCGCAAGCCGGGGCAGCACGACCGGGTCCTCGCCCTGCGCAGCGAGGCGCCCGACGAGGAGTGGATCGCGCTGGCCGCCGCCGTGCACGAGCGGCATCCCTTCACCCGCGTGGGCACCTTCGGCGAGCGGGACCAGGACCGGGCGGCGGCCGTCGCCGAGGCGCTGGGCCTGCCGTGCCACTCGCCCCGGACGATCGCCTGGGTGCACGACAAGGACGCGATGCGGCGGCGGCTCGCGGAGCTCGGTGTGGACGACACCCCGGGCGGGCGGGTCGCGGACGTGGCGGAGCTGCGGGCGTTCCTGGCCGAGCACGGCACGCCGTGCGTGGTGAAGCCGGTGCAGGGAGCCGGCAGTTTCGGTGTCTCCGTGGTGCGGTCCGCCGAGGAGGCCGAGGCCGCCTTCGCGCGGGCGGCGCGTGACTTCGAGGTCATCCCGGACGCGGGCGTGCTGGTGGAACGCTTCCACGAGGGGCCGCAGTTCAGCGTGGAGGCCTTCTCCGAGGACGGGGAGCACGAGATCCTCGCCGTCACGCGGAAGTTCTCCGACCCGGTGGGCTTCGTCGAGCTGGGCCACGTCGTGCCGGCCGGCCTCTCCGCAGAGCAGACCGACGCCGTGCACGCCTACGTGCGACGGCTCCTGGACGCGCTCGACATCACCTACGGCGTGACCCACACCGAGGTGGTCCTGACGCAGGACGGGCCGCGCGTCATCGAGACCCACGTCCGGCTCGCGGGCGACGAGATCCCGTACCTGGTGCACGACGTCACCGGCGTCGACCTGGTGGACTGCGTGGTGCGGCAGACGCTGGGCCTGCCGGTGCTCGCGGACGTCCGCAAGACGCTGGAGGACCCGTCGGTGGACCGCAGCCCGGAGGCGATCTGGTTCGCGGTGCCCCGGGCGCGCGGCACGCTCGCGCGGATCGACGGCCTGGAGGAGGCCGCGGCCCGGCCGGGCGTGGTGGCCGCCGAGGCCCTGCTGGGCGCCGGTGACGTGCTCGGTGACCTGGACAGCTCCGAGTCGCGGGCGGCCTTCGTCCGGGCGCGCGGCGCGGACGCCGCCGAGGCCGTGGCCCGGGCCCGGGAGGCCGTGGCGGGGCTGGAGTTCGGGGTCACGGTGTCCGGCGACGACGCGGCCGGCGGCGCGCGGGACTGGGTCTGAGATGACCACGCCCGAGACGGCGCCCGCACCGGAGACGGTGGCCACGACCGGGGCGGCGCCCGCACCCGAGCCGGTGCCCGCACCGGAAGCCCCCGGCGCGCCTGCCGCTTCCGCCGAGGCCGGCATCCGTGCGTCGCGCGACCTGGCCGCGCGGGCGCGGGCCGTGCTGCCGGCCGCCGCCTACGAGTTCTACGCCGCCGGGGCCGACGAGGAGATCAGCGCGGGGGAGGCGGCGGACGCCTGGCGGAACCGGCGGCTGCTGCCGCGCGTGCTGCGTGACGTCTCGTCCGTCGACACCGGTACGGAACTCCTGGGCACCCGCCTGGCCTCACCGGTCCTCGCGGGCCCGACGGCCTTCCACCGCATGGCGCACGACGAGGGCGAGACGGCCACGGCGGCGGGGGTCGCGGCGGCCGGTTCGCTGCTCGTGCTCTCCTCCCGCGCGACCCGCCACCCCGAGGAGGTCGCCGCGGCGGCCGGGCCCTGGTGGTACCAGGTGTACTGGCTGCGGGACGCGGAGATCACCCGCCGCCAGGTGGAGCGGGCCGCGGCGGCCGGGGCCCGGGCCCTGGTCCTGACGGTGGACGCCCCCTACGTACCGCCGAGGGCCACCTCCGGGCTGCCGCTGCCGCTGCCCGAGGACGACGAGCTGTGCCGCGCGGTGGGCGTGGGGACGCGGCTGCCCGGCTGGGAGCAGGACCCGTCGCTCGGCCTCGACGCCATCGGGCGGCTGCACCGCATGTCGGGCCTGCCGGTGCTGGTCAAGGGCGTGCTGCGGGCCGACGACGCGCGGGCGTGCGTGGCGGCGGGCGCGGCCGGCGTGATCGTCTCCAACCACGGCGGCCGGCAACTGGACCGGGCCGTGGCCCCGGCGGACGCCCTGCCCGCGGTCGTGGCGGCGGTCGGCGGCGAGGTCCCGGTGCTCGTCGACGGCGGGGTACGCACCGGCACCGACGTCCTGGTGGCCCTGGCCCTCGGCGCGCGGGCGGTGCTCCTCGGCCGCCCGGTCGTGTGGTCCCTGGCCCTGGGTGGCGCCGCGGGCGTGACCGCGCTGCTCGACTCGTACCGTACGCAGCTGTCGACGGCCATGGCCCTGGCGGGCTGCGCGCGGGTCACGGACATCGGCCCGGACCTGCTGCACGGCGGCGCCTGAACCGCCTCCGCCCCGCGCACCGCCGCCGTCTCCCGGCCGGCCCCGGCCCCTGGGGCGGCGGCGGGCGGGGCGGCCCGGGCTTGCCCGGTCAGGGGCTGCCGAGTTCGCCGGTGAGGCGGCGGTGGAGGTCGGCGCTGGGGGCGTTGAGGCCGGTGATCTCGACGGTCTTGCCGCGCTGGGCGTACTTGTTCTCGATCGCGTCGAGGGCGGCGACGGAGGAGGCGTCCCAGATGTGGGCGGCGGAGAGGTCGATGACGACCCGGTCCGGGTCGCCCGCGTAGTCGAACTGCCCCACGAGGTCGTTGGAGGAGGCGAAGAACAGCTCCCCCGTGACCCGGTAGACGACGCGCCGGCCGTCGGCGTCGGGGACGGCCGACACCTCGGCGAGGTGGGCGACCCGCTTGGCGAAGACGACCATGGCGGTGATCGATCCGGTGACGACGCCGACGGCGAGGTTGTGGGTGGCGACCACGGCCACGACCGTGACCGCCATGACGGTGAGTTCGCCGGCGGGCATGCGGCGGAGGGTCTTCGGGGCGACGGAGTGCCAGTCGAAGGCCGCGACGGACACCATGATCATGACGGCGACGAGCGCGGCCATGGGGATCTCGGAGACCACCGGGCCGAAGACGACGCACAGCACCATCAGGAACGCGCCGGAGAGGAAGGTGGAGAGGCGGGTGCGGGCGCCGGAGACCTTCACGTTGATCATCGTCTGGCCGATCACCGCGCAGCCGCCGATGCCGCCGCAGAAACCGGTGACGATGTTCCCGATGCCCTGGCCGATGGACTCGCGGGTCTTGTCGGAGGGCGTGCCGGTGATGTCGTCCACCAGCTTCGCGGTCATGAGGGATTCCATGAGCCCGACCAGCGCCATCGCGAAGGCGTAGGGGGCGACGGTCGTCAGGGTGTCCAGGGTGAACGGCACGTCGGGCAGTCCCGGCACGGGCAGGGCCGACGGCAGGGCGCCCTTGTCGCCGACCGTCGGGACGGCGATCCCGGCGCCCACGGTGAACGCGGTCAGGGCGGCGATCGAGACGAGCGGGGCCGGCACGGCGGTGGTGATCCTGGGGAAGAACACGAGGAGCAGCAGTCCGGCCGCGATCAGCGGATAGACGGGCCACGGCACGTTCCGCATCTCGGGGATCTGCGCCATGAAGACCAGGATGGCGAGGGAGTTGACGAAGCCGACCATCACCGAGCGCGGGATGAAGCGCATCAGCCGGGCCACCCCCAGCGCGCCGAGCACGATCTGGAAGACCCCGCCGAGGATCACCGCCGCGATCAGGTGGCCGAGGCCGTGCTCGCGGTTGAGGGGCGCGATGACGAGGGCGACGGCCCCGGTCGCCGCGGAGATCATCGCCCGCCGGCCGCCGACGACCGAGAGGGTCACGGCCATGGTGAACGAGGCGAAGAGGCCGAGCGCCGGGTCCACGCCCGCGATGATCGAGAACGAGATCGCCTCGGGGATCAGCGCGAGGGCGACGACCAGACCGGCGAGGATCTCGGTGCGCCACACCTTCGGGTCGGAGATCCAGTCGGGCTTGATCCGGCGCGGGCGCGCGGCGGGGGACACGGTGGCGGGGGAGGACAAAGGAACGGACACCTGTCGGGGAGCGGGACGGCGGAGGGAGAGAGGGGGAGGAGGGGAAACCCACGGCCTCGGCCTCGTACGGCGGGGGCGGAACGGCGGTGTCACGGCCCCTGGCCTCCGCCGAGTCTAACGGGGCGGGGTTGACCCCCGGGGGAGGGCGGCATAGCGTCACCAACGGGCTGAGCGAGCGCTTAGGAGGGGCCACGTGAAGGCTGAGGCCGGTACGGAACCGGCGCGCGGAGCCGGTACGGAGTCGTCGGAGCGCGGGGCCGGTACGGGCACCCGGGCCGCCGCCCCCGCCCCGTGGGCCGCCCGTCTGACCGCCGACGGCGCCCCCTTCGCCGTACGCGACGGGGTGTACGCCTCCGGGCCCCGTACCCTGCGCGAGTTCGTGGAGGCCGTCTGGGCCTACGGGGACCGGGTCTTCCTGGTGTCCGAGGACGCCCGCGTGACGTACCGGGAGTTCTTCGACGCCGCCTGCGGCCTCGCCCGCCGGCTCGTCGCGGAGTACGGGCTCCGCCCGGGTGACCGGGCCGTCGTCGCCCTGCGCAACCACCCCGAGTGGCAGGTCGCCTTCTGGGCCGCCCAGCTCGCCGGGCTCGTCGCCGTCCCCCTCAACGCCTGGTGGACCGAGGACGAGTTCGCCTACGCGCTCGACGACTGCGCGCCCCGCGTCCTGCTGGTCGACGGCGAGCGGCTCCCGCGCGTCCGGGCCTGGGCCCGGCGGCACGCGGTACCCGGGATCGTGTTCCACGGGGACGGCTCGGAGGAGGCGGAGGAGGGCTTCACGGCGTACGTCCCCGACACCGATCCCCACCTGGGGCCGCCCGACGTGGAGGTGACGCCGGAGCAGGACGCGACCATCGTCTACACGTCCGGGACCACGGGACGGCCCAAGGGCGCGGTGGCCACCCACCTCGCGCAGGCGGGCGCGGCCGTGAACCCGCGCTACTTCGCGGCGGCGGCCGCCCTGGCGCGCGGCGAGGTGCCGGGGACGGGGCCCGCGCCGGTGTCCCTGACGACGTTCCCCTTCTTCCACGTGGCCGCGTTCACCTCCTTCTACGCCGTGATGGCGGCCGGCGGCACGCTCGTCATGATGCGGAAGTGGGACGCCGGCCGGGCCCTGGAGCTGATCCGGGAGCACCGGGTGACCCACTACGCGGGCGTGCCGACCACCGCCCTCCAGCTCCTGGAGGAGGCCCGGCGCGCGGGCGACGGCCTGGAGAGCCTGACGCTGCTGAGCACCGGCGGGGCGCCCGCCCCGCCCGGGATCGTGGCCGGCCTGGCCGAGCGGTACGGGGAGCGGATCGAGCCCCGCAACGGCTACGGGCTCACCGAGACCTGCGGCGGCGTGCTGTCCCACGTGGGTGCCGAGTACCGCGCGCACCCCGGCGGCGCCGGCCGTCCGTCCCCCGTGACCGAGGTACGGATCGAGGCGCCCGACGCCGGCGGCGTGGGCGAACTGTGGCTGCGCGGCCAGTCGCTGATCCGGGGCTACTGGGGCGACGAGCAGGCCACCCGGGCCGCCTTCACCGACGACGGCTGGTTCCGGACCGGGGACCTGGCCCGGATCGACGACGGCGGGCGGGTCACGATCGTGGACCGGCTGACCGACATGGTGATCCGTGGCGGCGAGAACGTGTACTGCGTCGAGGTCGAGCGCGTCCTCCAGGAGCACCCGGGGGTGGCCGACGCGGCCGTGCTCGGCCTGCCGCATCCCGTGCTCGGGGAGGAGGTCGCCGCCGTCGTACGGCTCCGTCCCGACCGGGAGGCGGAGGTGGACGCCGAGGCGCTCCGGGCGCACGTGGCGGCGCGGCTCGCCGCCTTCAAGGTGCCGGCCCGGATCCTCGTGCGGACGGAGGAGCTGCCGAGGAACCCGACGGGCAAGCTCCTCAAGCGGGAGCTCCGCGAGCGCTTCACGGCCGGGGACGGCTGAGGCCGGCGGCTCCGGCGGGCGCGGGGTGAGTCAGGGGCGGCTGATGCGGACCCGGTAGGTGCCGGCCCCGTCCTCGTCCACGACGCCGATGCGGATGCCGTTCACGCGGTCGGTGAAGGTTTCGCCGGGGCGGTAGGGCGCGTCCGAGAGTTCCGCGTGCACGTTGGGGCGGCGCGTGCAGCCGCCGCTGGCCCGCTCGCTGTCGGAGACGGTCACCGGGCCGTGGCCCGTGTCGACGTCGGACTCCA